>NZ_CAWMDN010000117.1:0-181744 GCF_963866575.1 Aeromonas sp. L_1B5_3 | reverse complement strand
AAACGACCTGGGAATTCTGTCTCCACGTGGTGGAGAAAATGGTGGGTCGTGCTGGATTCGAACCAGCGACCAATTGATTAAAAGTCAACTGCTCTACCGACTGAGCTAACGACCCTCACCACGACCAGTACCGACTGCATTACTGCTTCGGCTCTGACGGCGGCCTATATTACGGATTTAAATTTCCGGTGCAACAGAAAATTCGTAATTTAAATCCGTTTGCTCACTGTGCGTACAAATGCAGGCTGTTTTTACAGTACCGTTACGAAAACAGTGACATACGGCAATGTTACAGCTTGCTCAGGCTCTGCTTCGCCAGCTGTGCCGGAGAGGTGTTGGGGTAACCCTTGATCACCTGCTCGTAGAACGCTTTCGCCTCTGCCTTCTTGCCATCCAGCTGTGACAGCATCCCCAGCTTCAGCAGGGCATCGGCGCGCTTGGGCGACTTGCTGTACTTGTTGGCGACGGTAGAGAACTGGGCGGCAGCACCGGCTCGGTCACCCTTGTTGAACAACAGCTGGCCCAGCCAGTAGTGTGCATTGGGGACATAGCTTGAACTGGGGTACTGCTTGATGAAGCCCTGGAAAGCCGGAATGGCTTTGTCGTAGTTCTTCTCTTTGAGCACCATGTTCACGGCAGCGTCGTAGGCCTGATTCTCGTCCTGATTGGTCGAGTAGTTGACGGCCGGGGCCGGATTGGCGGCGGTGGCTGCAGCTGGTGCGGCGGCGGCCGGAGCAGCGGCCTGCTGCTGGCTGCTCACCTTGTCCAGCTCCTGGTAGAGCTGACGCTGACGCTCTTGCGACTGCTCCATCTGGTAGGTCTGCTGCTCCAGCTGACCACGCAGCTCGGAGACCTCCCCTTGCAGGGAGTCGACCTGCTGCTGCAAGTCGGCTTGCAGTCGCAGACGGGCGTTCAGGGTGCGCTCCAGCAGGGCAACCCGATCTTCGAGGCTACCGGTGGGCACGATGGCGCCGTTATTGCCACTCAGGACAACGCCGCCGGAATCCCCCCCCAAATCGCTGACCGGAGCCGCGGCGTGGGCAGAGACTGCAAATAAAACGGCCATCGAAATGGCCGCTTGCTTATACACAAAATTCATCCGTATAGAACCTTAGTAAACCAGAACCGCACGGCGGTTTTTGGCAAAGGCTTCCTCGGTGTGGGACAGATCCAGCGGCTTCTCTTCGCCATAGCTGACGATGGAGAGCTGCTCGGCCTGCACACCCAGGGTTTGCAGATACTTGGCAACAGCCTTGGCACGACGCTCACCCAGAGCGATGTTGTACTCCGGAGTACCGCGCTCATCGGCGTGGCCTTCGATCAGTACTTTCACGCTCGGACGCTCGCGCAGGTAGCTGGCATGGGCATCCAGCAGATCAGCGTACTGACCCTGGATTTCGTAGCCGTCAAATGGGAAGTAGATGACGTTGTCGCGCTGCAGCGCTTCGAACTTCTGACGCATCTGCTCTTCCGGGGACAACATGCCGTTGGCGCCACCGGTTTGTACACCGCCCATGCCGTCGGTCATACCTGATTCGGCACCAGCAGAGCCTGAATCAGAAGAGGAGCTACAAGCAGCCAGGGTGAACAGTGGCAGTGCGATGGCCAAACCCTTGAGCAGTTTATTGAGTTGCATGCTATTTCCTTAAACCTTTATAACAAAACAAAAAACAATTGGATTTTTATCAATTCAAGAAGGGCGACCAAGCTGGTGCACGAATTTCACCGCTACTGGTCGGAAGCACAGCCTTGAAGCGACCATCAGTCGACACCAACGCAAGACTCTTACGACCCTGATAGATGGTGGCATAAATGATCATGCTGCCATTGGGAGCCACACTTGGGGACTCGTCCAGTGCACTCTGAGTCAGGACCAACTGGGCATTGGTGTCCATATCCTGACGGGCAATACGGTATTGCCCTTGAACCCGGGTCACCATCACCATGATCTTGCCATCAGGTGTGATGGATGCGCCCTGGTTGGATTCACCTTCCCAGGTCATCCGGCGAGTCATGCCAGTCGCCAAATTTACGCTATAAATCTGGGGTTTGCCACCACGTTCAGAGGTGAACAGCAAATTTTGCCCGTCCGGCATCCAGGAGGGTTCGGTGTCGATCACCCGGCTGGTGGTGACCCTGGTCAACTGCTTGCTAGCGACATCAACAACATAGAGGTTCGGTGACCCGTCCTTGGAGAGAACGATAGCCAGACGACGACCATCCGGAGACCACTCCGGCGCACCGTTGATACCGCGGAAGCTGGTGATCAGGCTGCGCTGCTGGGTGTAGATATCCTGCACGTAAATCTCGGATTTCTGGTTCTCGAAGCTCACGTAGGCCAGCTTGCTGCCATCCGGCGACCAAGCCGGGGACATCAGCGGCTCGCGGGAGCGCAGCAGGGTCTTCTCGTTGTAACCGTCGTAGTCGGAGATCCGCAGCTGGTACGGGAACTGGGTTCCCTGCTGTACGGAAACGTAAGCCAGACGAGTCAGGAAGGCACCACGCTCGCCGGTCAGACGCTCATAGACGATGTCGGAGATACGGTGGGCGAACTGACGCATCTGGGCACCCGGGATGGTCGCCATGCGGCTATCCAGGATGTAACCGTTGCTCTCGCCACCCTGCGCCTTGGCCAGCTGGCCTTTGAGCACATCGACCAGTTCGAAGTTGATCTTGTAGGTACCGTCACCCACGGCGGCGATGGAGCCTACCACCACAGCCTCGACCCCCTGGGCAGCCCAGGGTGCGAAGTTGATTTCGCTGCTGCTGCTCGGGGTCTGCGGCATCTGGCTGCGCGCCAGCGGCTTGAACTTGCCGCTGCGCATCAGGTCGTTGGAGACCACTTCCGCGATATCCTGCGGCAGCTGGCCGTTGCCTTCCCACTTGAAGGGGGCAACGGCGACGGGACGAGCGCTGTCAATGCCGCCAGTGATGACGATATCCAGAGCCGCATGGGCACTCTGGCCCAGCAGCAAACAACCAACCAAAGCAAAAAACACTTTTCTGATCATGGCTTAAATACTCGGTTCCAATTTGAGGTTAAATTCCTTCAACATCTCGAATGCCGCAGGATCCTTCGGCACCGGCAACTGGTTGGCCTTCAATACGGCCGCTTTACCGGAACGACATACCGCCGGGTCACCCTGGCCGTTATCCACCGAAATGACAAAGCCACTGCTCGCAAGACGTACGCCGATAGTACATGTTTTGCCCCGCATGGTGGGATCCAAAATCATATAACGCTCAACAGTGGCCTTGATGAGTGCCGCATATTTGTCGACTTCCCCCTTGGCTGCCGCCGATGCAGCCTGACTGCGCGCATTGGCTTCAGCCGCCATCTGCTGCTCCATCATGGCTTCCATCTCTTTCTGCAGCTTGGCCTCTTCTGCCTTGCGCTTGCGCTCGGCATCCGCCTTGGCCTTCTTCTCGGCTTCGGCTTTGGCTTTTTTCTCTGCGTCAGCTTTTGCCTTTTTATCAGCCTCTTCCTTGGCCTTCTTCTCGGCCTCGGCTTTGGCTTTCTTCTCGGCTTCTGCCTTGGCTTTTTTCTCAGCTTCGGCTTTGGCCTTCTTCTCGGCTTCCGCTTTCTTGGCCTTGGCCTCTTCGGCCTTGGCTTTCTCTTCCGCCTGTTTTTTCTCGAGCTCTTTCTTTTTCTTCAGCGCGAGCGCCTTGGCATCTTCCGCCGCTTTCTTCTCGGCCTCTGCCTTCTTGGCTTTCTGCTCTTCCAGCTTGCGGGCTTCCTCGGCTTTCTGGGCCTTCTCTTCCGCCTGCTTCTGCTCAGCCTCTTTCTTCTGCTTTTCGGCTTCTGCCTTGCGGGTCGCCTCTTCGGCCTGCTTGCGCTTGGTCTCGGCAATACGCAGGCGCTCCTGCTGCTCGGCCAGCTCGCGCTTGGCCTCTTCCGCCTCTTCCTTTTTCTTCTGCTGTTGCTGTGCAGCCTTGGGCTGAGCCTTCTGCTGCTGGATCTGTTGCGCCTGCTGGGCCAGGAATTCGCTATCCAGCATCACCGCATTGACGATCTGCCCCTGCGACTCGGGCCGCTTCGGCTTGCTGAAGTCGAGACCGACAAACAGGATGATGCCGATGATCAGGTGCAGCAGAAACGATGCGATGAGATAACCGGAAATACCACGCTTCACATCCATCTCCGTCAATTCACCGGATCAGTCATCAGGCCAACCTGAGGAACACCGGCTTTCTTGAGGGCCACCATCAACAGGATCACCTCTTCGTAGCGCACCGACTTGTCACCGGCCACCACCACGGGAGCGTTCTGGTTGATGGCCAGATAGCCCATGGCTTTCTCGGTGATGTACTGCTGCATCGCTTCGGGTGTGCCGCTTGGTACCGGCTCATCCTCGGCTTCGCCAGCCTTGATGACATATTCGCCATCGGTGTTGACGCTGACGATGAAGGGCGGCTTGGCATCTTCCGGCAACTGCTCGGATTCCGCCTGCGGCAGGTCGACCTTGACACCCTGGGTGATCACCGGCGTTACCGCCATAAAGATGATAAGCAGCACCAGCATGACGTCGATATAGGGAACCACGTTGATCTCGGCCACCTTCTTGCGCCGGATCCGCTGATAGGTTTGCATTACTGATCACCCTGCTGCTGTGCAATTTGACGGTTCAGAATGGTAGTGAACTCGTCCATGAAGTTGGCGTAGGCGTTCTCCAGCTTTTCCACCTTGTTGGAGAAGCGGTTGTAGAAGATAACGGCCGGGATGGCGGCAAACAGACCCATGGCGGTAGCGATCAGCGCTTCCGCGATACCGGGGGCTACCATCTGCAGGGTCGCCTGCTGTACCTGACCCAGAGCGATAAAGGCGTTCATGATCCCCCATACGGTACCGAACAGGCCGATATAGGGACTGATGGAGCCGATGGTCGCCAGGATGGGCAGGTTGGATTCGAGATCGTCCACCGCACGGGAGAGAGAGACGCGCATGGCACGGTAGGTACCGTCCATCACCGCATCCTGACCGCGGGCGCCGGCCTTCAGCAAGCGGGCATACTCCTTGAAACCGGAGTAGAAGATATCTTCCATGCCTTCGATGTCATCGCGGCGGGAAGAGGACTCCTGATAGAGGCGGTTGAGATCAACCCCGGACCAGAAGCGGTCTTCAAACTGCTCAGATGCGATATTGGCAGCCTTGATCGCCTTGGAGCGTTGGATAATCAGCGCCCAGGAGACAATCGACATGCTCATCAGGGTCATCATGACCAGTTTTACCAACAGGCTGGCTTGCCAAAACAGGCCAATAAACGAAATTTCAGCGTGCACTTACAGCACTCCCTTCACATTTACAGGTATTGCAACAGGTTTCATTTGCGGATGACTGACACAGGCTATCTGTACCATGGCCTGAGTGACCAGTCGTCCATCAGCCGCCAGGATCTGCTGTGAAAAACGCATGGATGCGCGTTTCACTTCAGTCACTTGCGTTAACACATTCAAAAGTTCATTAAAACGGGCCGCCGAGCGGAAATCGATCTCTGTTCGACTCACGACGAAGGCATATCCCTCCTGCAGCAAGACGTCCTGTTCGACCCCTTTGGCACGAAGGAACTCGGTGCGAGCACGTTCCATAAACTTGAGATAATTGGCGTTGTAGACGATGCCCCCGGCGTCGGTGTCCTCGTAATAGACACGCACCGGAAACTCATGGACTTCCCCCATAACAATCTGTGATCCATTCGACAGTCAGATGGGGGGCTATCATAGCGCAGGGCTGAATAGGAAAGAAGCAGGGGGAAGCAGGGAAATCCTGCCTCCCCCTGTTTTTTATGAGAGGAAATATGAATGTGTCAGCCAAAGGCCATACATCAAACTGGGCCAGGCGAGCCAGGGGTTGAACAGGATCCGCCCGAACACGCTTTTCAGATGAAAGCCGAGTCCGTTCAGGATGCCGCAGCAGACTGCCCACATCAGCCAGAACGACAACCAGTGGCCGTGGCTGCTGGTGTTGGCGGCTATCAGATTGGGGGCCTGCAAAATAGCGACGGCCAACAAGGCCGCCGCGAGCAACATCAACCCTTGCCATGGCTGGCGCTCCAGTGGAGCCGCCAGCCTGGCCAGTCGATCACTTATCCTCATCGATCTGACGATCCATGTTCTCGGTATGTTCCAACCACAGCGCATTGATGATGCCAAATGCACAGGCCAGCAGCAGACCCAGGATCCAGGTGAAATACCACATTATCAGGGCTCCTCTTAGTAGGCCGAATGTTGGTTATCTTCGATGTGCTTGTTGGTCACCCGGCCAAACATCTTGATGTAGGTCCAGATGGTGTAACCCAGCACAATCGGTACGAAGATAGCTGCGGCCACTGTCATCACCTGCAGGGTGTTGAAAGAGGCAGTGGTATCCCACATGGTCAGGCTCTGTGACGGCTCGAGGCTTGAGGGCATCACGAACGGGAACATGGAGAAACCGGCAGTCAGGATCACGCCAGCCATCGCCAGGGAGGAGGTAGTGAACGCTACCCAACCTTTGTTCAGCATGGCGAACAGCGCAGTCAGCAGGCTCATGGAGAGACCCAGTACCGGCGCGGCAATCATCCACGGGTAGAGGTTGTAGTTGTTCATCCAGGCGCCAGCCTGCAGCACAACTTCCTTGCCCAGCGGGTTGGAGACCGCATCGTTGGCCGCAGCCTTGACGATGACATAGCCTTCCATGCCGCTAACCCACCAGCCAGCCACCGCGAACAGCACCAGCAGCAGCAGCGAGCTGCCGATGGCGGCGGTACGGGAGCGCGCCAGCACTTCACCTTCGGTCTTCATCATCAGCCAGGTCGCGCCCTGAGCCAGGAACATGCTGAGGCTGACGATACCGGCCAGCAGGCCGAACGGGTTGAGCAGGCCGAAGAAGTTGCCGTGATAGGTGGACATCAGGAACTGGTTGAATTCGAACGGCACGCCCTGCAGCAGGTTACCGAACGCGACGCCGAACACGATGGGCGGAACCGCACCACCGATGAACAGACACCAGTCCCAGTTGTTGCGCCATCTCGGGCTCTCCAGCTTGGAACGGTAGTCAAAACCGACCGGACGGAAGAAGAGCGCCATCAGGGTCAGGATCATCGCCACATAGAAGCCGGAGAACGCAGTTGCGTAAACCAGCGGCCAGGCTGCGAACAGAGCGCCACCCGCAGTGATCAGCCACACCTGGTTGCCGTCCCAGTGGGGGGCAATGGAGTTGATCATGACGCGACGCTCGATATCTTTCTTGCCGACGAAGGGGAGCAGTGCACCCACCCCCATGTCGAAGCCGTCAGTGATGGCGAAGCCAATCAGCAGTACGCCGACCAGTACCCACCAGATGACACGCAGAGTTTCGTAATCAAACATGGTCACTCTCCTTATGCCTTGAGCTGTTCAAAGTGATACTTGCCGGTCTTCAGGCTGCTTGGGCCGAGGCGGGCAAACTTGAACATCAGGTACATCTCGATCACCAGCAGCACTGTGTAGAACAAGCAGATACCGATCAGAGAGAACCAGATTTCAGCGGCAGGCACATTGGAAGCGGAGACCGAGGTCGGCAGCACTTCGGCAATGGTCCAGGGCTGACGACCATATTCGGCAACGAACCAGCCAGCTTCGATAGCGATCCACGGCAGCGGAATACCCCACAGCAGACCCTTGAGCAGCCACTTGCGCTGGCCGATCTGGTGACGGGCACTGTCATAGAAGGCCATACCGATCAGCACCAACATCAGCATGCCGACGGCAACCATGATGCGGAAAGCGAAGAACAGCGGCAGTACCTGCGGGATGGAGTCATCCACGGCAGCCTTGATCTGCTCGTCGGTAGCGTCGGTCACATTGCTGGTGTAGCGCTTGAGCAGCAGACCGTAACCCAGATCCTGCTTCACTTCATCGAAGCGAGCGCGGGTTTCGTCAGACTTGTCGCCAGACTGCAGCTTGGTCAACAGATCGTAAGCGGTCATACCGTTACGCACGCGCAGTTCGTGCTCGCTCTTCAGATCCTTGAGACCGGTGACCTGAGTATCAAGGGAACGAGTCGCGATGATGCCCATGGCATAGGGGATCTTGATGGCGTAGTCGGTGCGCATCTCTTCCTGATTCGGAATACCGAACAGGGTGAAGGCAGCCGGAGCAGGCTCAGTTTCCCACTCGGCTTCGATGGCAGCCAGTTTCACCTTCTGCACTTCACCGGTCTCGTAACCGGACTCGTCACCCAACACCAGTACGGAGAGGATGGAAGCCATACCGAAAGCGGCCGCGATGGCGAAAGAGCGACGGGCAAAGGCCACATCACGATTCTTCAGCAGGTAGTAGGAGGAGATGCCCAGAACGAACATGGCGCCACAGGTATAGCCAGCCGCCACGGTGTGGACGAACTTGACCTGAGCAACCGGGTTGAACACCAGGTCTGCGAAGCTCACCATCTCCATCCGCATGGATTCGAAGTTGAACTCGGCACCGACCGGGTTCTGCATCCAGCCGTTGGCAACCAGGATCCAGAGGGCAGAGAGGTTGGTACCCAGCGCCATCAACCAGGTCGCAACCAGGTGTTGATGCTTGCTCAGGCGATCCCAACCGAAGAAGAACATGCCGACGAAAGTAGATTCCAGGAAGAATGCCATCAGACCTTCGATAGCCAGCGGGGCACCGAAGATATCGCCAACATAGTGGGAGTAGTAAGCCCAGTTGGTTCCGAACTGGAACTCCATGGTCAAACCGGTCGTTACCCCGAGGGCGAAGTTAATGGCGAACAACTTACCCCAGAACTTGGTCATGTCCTTGTAGATGGGGTTGTTGGTCATAACATAGACAGATTCCATGATCGCGAGAATGAAGGTCATTCCCAGCGTCAGGGGGACAAACAAGAAGTGATAAAGGGCCGTCGCAGCGAACTGGAACCGCGATAGGTCGACCACATGCTCAGCAATCATGATGTTTCCTCACCGATTATTGGCACGGCTATTTTAAGTTTTAAGCACAAAGCTTCCGTTGATGGCTATCAAATGGGTCCCGCCATGAGCACTCACAACAAAACCCCATTACTAACAACCAGCATTAACAACAAGGCAATAACTGAGAACAAAGAAAGCTAATGTTTAACATTTATAAAACAACCAGCTGGAATTTATTCTCGCCCATGATGACTGTGGTTTTATATCACCTTTATTTGATTGAAATCAATGTAAAAGCACCCGCAAAAGATGACCGCAAAAGGCATTTTTAAACTATTTAACGTCTGATGACATGAGTCAGATCACAGAATAACAAAAACAGTAATTTATTGATTTAAATCAATTTAATTATTTAGCCAACAATGCCTTCATTTAATTTGAAAAATGGAGCCAAGCTTCTTTTTCTTATGTTATTCGCAACTGACTCCTGCTCTGAAAAACGCAATTTAATACTGCTAAAAATGCATACTCATGCGAGCCAAACCAGTCGAAAAATAAATTAGATAAACTAATCTGAACGGTGCAATTTTTCTTGTTTGCCCACGCCGATTCGAACTCCTACAATGCGCCTCGCAGTGAGGGCATACCCTTGGATACAGGCCGGTTAATCGGGGTTCACGGTACGTATTCGACCATCATTTTGAACCTGACTATTGGAATCGAAGATGAAAAAGTTTGTTGCTAAAACCATCCGTTACTACAAGCTTTCCTTTGTTCAGCTCTATCAACTGAACCGACTCTGAGAGCTCGCGACGGCTCACCTGTTTATTTTCCGGTCTGTGTCCAGACGCACTCACTGTCTGTGAACATCCATCCTGAATTGTCTTTGCCCACCGCATCCGCCGTGGGCTTTTTTTTGCCCGGATAACAAAAAACCGCCTTATGTGGCGGTTTTTTACTCAAGCAGCTGTTTTCTTACTTCTCATCAGGTCGCTGAAGGCCGAAATGAGCATATGCCCGCGTAGTCGCTATCCGCCCTCTTGGGGTACGCTGCAGATAGCCCTGCTGGATCAGATAGGGCTCCAGTACATCCTCAATGGTATCTTTCTCTTCACCGATAGCCGCCGCCAGGTTATCGAGACCCACCGGGCCCCCCATAAACTTGTCTATCACAGCCAACAATAACTTGCGGTCCATAAAATCAAACCCCTCGTTATCGACGTCCAACATGTCCATCGCCCGCGCAGCAATGGGGCCATCGATCCGGCCATCGGATTTGACCTGGGCAAAGTCGCGCACCCGTCTTAACAAGCGGTTAGCAATCCGCGGCGTGCCGCGAGAGCGACGAGCGACCTCAACGGCACCATCTTCTGTCATGTCGAGCCCCAGACAGCGAGCACTGCGGGAGACGATATCGGTGAGATCCTTGACGTTGTAGAACTCGAGGCGTTGCACGATGCCGAAGCGATCCCGCAGCGGGCTGGTGAGAGAGCCGGCCCGGGTGGTAGCACCGATCAAGGTAAAGGGGGGCAGATCGAGCTTGATGGAGCGGGCCGCCGGCCCCTCCCCGATCATGATATCGAGCTGGTAATCCTCCATCGCCGGATAGAGCACCTCTTCCACCACCGGGCTGAGGCGGTGGATCTCGTCGATGAAGAGCACATCGTGTGGTTCGAGGTTGGTGAGCAATGCAGCCAGATCACCCGCTTTCTCCAATACGGGGCCAGAGGTTGTCTTGATGTTGACCCCCATCTCGTTGGCAACGATGTTGGCGAGGGTGGTCTTGCCCAGACCCGGCGGGCCGAAGATCAGCAGGTGATCGAGAGCCTCCCCCCGCTGCCGCGCCGCCTCGATAAAGATCTCCATCTGCTCGCAAACGGCATCCTGACCGGTATAGTCCGCCAGTTTTTTGGGGCGAATGGCACGGTCGATAATGTCGTCCTCGCGGGCGGCACTGGACGAAATGAGACGATCTGCTTCAATCATCTGCTACCTCACACCAGACTACGCAGGGATTCGCGGATGATATCTTCCACCGACATGCCATCTTTGGCGATCTTGCTGACGATCTGGCTCGCCTGTTGCGGCTTGTAACCGAGCGCCACCAGGGCGCTTGCCGCCTCTTCCGCTGCATCCGGTGCTCGCAGTTCCGGCTCGCGCGATGGCAAGGTGACTGCTGCCGGGGAGAAGAGATCATGGCTGACCCACCCCTTCAGACGATCCTTCATCTCCACCACCAGCCGTTCGGCCGTCTTCTTGCCCACCCCTGGCAGCTTGACCAGTGAGCTTATCTCTTCACGCTCGACACAGATGACAAACTGACTGGCCGTCATACCGGAGAGAATCGCCAGCGCCAGCTTGGGGCCGACCCCGTTGGTCTTGATCAGCTCGCGAAACAGCGCCCGCTCCTGCTTGTGGTTGAAACCATAGAGCAGCTGGGCATCCTCACGCACCACAAAATGGGTGTGGATGGTCGCCTCCTTGCCGATTTCCGGCAAATCATAGAAACAGCTCATTGGCATCTGCACCTCGTAGCCAACGCCACCCACTTCCAGCAAAACCTCGGGGGGCTGCTTTTCAATGACAATGCCTCTCAAGCGACCAATCACGGCTCTCTCCTCACCAGTACAGCAATTCGTAAATTGGTTCATAGCATAAAGAATAACTGGATAAGTATCCAGCATTGCCCTATCGGTGGCGGCTCATCGGAGAGGCATTTTATGGAAGATCCACCATGCTTGATCCTGTGCTTTTTCAGGCACGGGATAACCGGTAGCCGACTCCGCATCTTTGGCAAACATGGCGTTGTCTGATTAGACTTATTCGGCACCTGATAGTGCAACACATCAAGGAAGGCCATCACATGAAGATTGTTACGACCTCAAATCTGGGCCTCACCATATTGCTTGGCTGCACGCTGGGCATGGGGATCGTCGGCTGGTACGGCAGCCAGCGACTGGCCAATCTGCTCTCCTATGTATTGGGAGCAGCTTGGCAAACTGCAGATGGCGCCATGGAAGGCTCCATCGAACTGGGCCACCAGCAACTGCAAATCCAGAAGATGCTCAACGGGATCCCACTCGATAATGGCAAGCTGAATTCAGCCAAGGCTGCAACCGATGATGCATTGACGCGGGTGGCCAACGGGCAACTCATCGACCCCTCCGCAGTCAAGATCATGCAGCAGCAGCAGCAGGACTATCGACAGCAGCAAGATGCCTTGCTGGCGCTCTATCGCAGCTATACCGATGTGGATCAATCCTTGCGCGATAATGCCGATCGACTGGCCCGCCTCTCTGAACAGATGGAGGTCATCGGTGATGAGGCAGTGGAAGGCCTGACGCAATCGCCCGACCAACCCATTAGCTGGAATGGCGGTCTGGAAACGCGATGGGAGGCTGCCGATGGAGGTATGGAGTCCAATATCGGCTTCTTGCGCCAACTCTACGCCATGGAAAAGATGCGTAGACTCGGCATCTCGGATGCCATCAAAAAGGAGCTGGAAGAGGCAATCACATTTTATGAGAGTGCCGCCAGCCGGATGCTGGCCACGGGGCTGTTCGATGTACAGGGTAGCGGAGAATTCGGCGGCCATACGCTGTCGAGCCAATACCGCGAGCTGCAGGCCCGCCACAAACAGTTGCTGGCCAACTGGCTAACGGCCCTCGCCAGTTATCAGACACAACAGGCGGCCTATGAGCAAAGCGCAGATCGACTAGCGCAACAACTGGTCGATGTCGAGGCAAAAGGCGATGCCACCGTGGAAGATCAGATTATCCAGCTCAATGGCATCATCGGCCAGACCAACACTCTGATCCTGGCTGGCCTTGTGTTCAGCCTCGTCATCGTCACCCTGTGTGGCTTCTGGCTGACCCGCAAGCTGGTCACTCCGCTGCTCCAGGTGAATAAACGCATGGAGGATATAGCCGCAGGCGATGGCGATCTCAACGTGCGCATCAACCTGAAGCGGGATGATGAGATCGGATCGCTCGCCAATAGCGTGGATCGCTTTATCGAGAAGCTGCAGAAGATGATCAGCTCGACGATGCACAACAACCAGCACATCAGCGAGCATGTCCATACCTCGGTCAATCGAGTGGAGGCCATCAGCCAGAGCAGCCGCCAGACAGCCGAACACGCGCTGGCTCTGCACCATGACAGTGAAGAGATGGTACAGGTTGCCACCGGAATCTCGGATAACTGCAGCATGGCCGCCCAAAATGCCAATGAAGTACGCCAGCTGACCACCGAGAGCAGCCAGTATGTCGCCTCTGCCAGCGCGGGCATGCAGCGTGTGGTACAGGAGGTGAGCGAGTGCGCTATCGCGATCAATTCCCTCAAGGAACAGGCGGGTCAGATCGGCCAGATCATCTCCACCATCAGCGGTATCTCGGAACAAACCAATCTGCTGGCACTCAATGCCGCAATTGAGGCGGCCCGAGCAGGGGAGATGGGGCGGGGCTTTGCGGTTGTAGCTGACGAAGTACGCACTCTTGCCAACCGAACAGCGGCTTCCAGTGCCGAGATTAGCCAGGTGATTAGCAGCATCCAGCAGCAAACCGAGACCGCCTACCTGATGATGCAGCGCAATCTCAAGACGGTGGAAGCGGGTATGCAAGACTCCGAGAACACCAAGCAGATCCTGTTCAAGGTACAAGGAGCCATCGATCAGCTGGCCGATATGGTGCAGCAGGTGGCCGTCGCCACCGGACAGCTGTCACACACCCTCAGCCACTCTTCCGACAAAGTCTCGGGCATCAGCCTGCAGGCCAAAACCGGAGAACAGGAGGCGCAGGAGTGTCTGCAACTCGCCTCGTCACTGCATCAGGCCAGCCTGCTGCAACAGCGGCTGCTTTCGCAGTTCCGGGTCTAATCCTTCTTAACAACCAAGATGCCACTCCCCGCGAGTGGCATCTTTTTATCTGGATGAGTTACCCCCCTCTGGCCAGTTGCAGCGCTAGGATCAGCATGATGATGCCGACCAGCAGATCGATCCCCTGTTGCACCCTCCCCTTTGCCAGCCAAGGGGCCAGAGCTGCAGCCCCCAGCGCCAGTGAGTAAAACCATACCAGCGAGGCCAGCATGGCACCTGCGGCAAATGCCGGGCGCAAGGACTCTGCCACCTGACTGCCCACGGAGCCGAGCAACATCAGGGTATCGAGATAGACATGGGGATTGAGCAGGGTGACGCCCAGCGTCATCGCCAGCACGCTTTTGGCCCCCATTTGCTGGGGCGAGTTAGCAAGCCCAACCTGAGAACCACGCCAGGCACTGCGCAGGGATCGCACGCCGAACCAGGAGAGAAAGAGCACACCGCCCCAAGTCAGCAGCGCCATCCCGATGGGGCTTGCTGAGAGGACAGTAGCCCCCCCAAATACGCCGATCCCGATCAGGATGAGATCGCAGAAGCTGCAGAGCGTTGCGGTCAGCAGATGGTGGTTGCGATGAATGCCGCGGCTAAGCACAAAGGCGTTCTGGGCACCGATGGGAATGATCATGGCAAGGCCAAGAGTAAAGCCTTGCAGAGTAGTAGCGAACATGAAAAGCACCGTCTGAAATTGGGAATGAACGGCACTATAACGATGAGCGTCTATCCAGAGAAATTCATGGATTTACTGATTGATTCATTTTCCTAATGATTTCTTAATCTCGAATATCCACTCTCTTATCAAGCCATCTTGTCAATTACAGGATCTGACAATTGTGACCCTCCAATTGCAGCAGGAGAATCCATCGCTACCACCAAGGTCGTAGGGTTTTACTGCAGTGCGAGTGGAAAGTTTGTCACGACCACCTGTTCCAGGTTGGGCAACAGAATCCCGCTGCTGACGCCTTTTGCAATCGCTTGATAGCGGTTCATGGATCCTGTTTTGCGGGTGACCTGATTGAGATGGTAATTAACCGTGCGCTCGGTAATGCCGAGAATGCAGGCAATTTCACTCGAGGTTTTCCCTTCACTGGCCCAGAAAAGACACTCGGTCTCGCGTTCAGTCAAAGTCTCCGGGTACGAAGTTTCCACCATGTTGTAACGCACTACCCGTATAGCAGCTTCAAAGATGTAATTGGACATCCAGGAGAGGACTGGCGAGGACTCCAGCAGCAAGTCACTTGATGCCCGCTCGGAAGTGATGAAAGAGAGAATGCCGTTTTCGCCAGCAGCGCCATGAAGAGGGAAAGAGAGGCCATTGCGCAGCCCGAATTCGGCAGCCATGCCCATCACATCCATACTCCCCTCTTGTAAAAAGCGGGCTCGTTCATCAAGGCGATTCCAGTAGATGGGTAATGTCTGTTTGCGCGCCAGCTGAATCACGGGGTCGCATGCCAGCATGTTGTTTTCGGTATAGGCCTGCACCCAGGAGTCAGGGCACTGATTAAACAGCACAACCTTCGGTCTTTGCATCGACATGGGAATGATCAAGGCAAAACGATAGTAGTCATAACCCATTTCAATAGTGAAGCGCCCGATCAGCTCAGCCAAGCGGTTGCCATCTGTGGCCGATGTGAAGTGTTCGAGGTATTCAAGCAGTTGGTCGCGTTTCATGTGGTAGTCCCCCTGACCAGGCCCCGATTATAACGCTGAATAGAGTAATGGAGAGTTCATAATGTTTGTTTTCACTGGAAAAATGAGAGAACACCCACGAAACGAGGTGGAGAACGAACTCTATCGCTTTCGCAACAGCGTCTTTTCAGAACGCCTCGGGTGGGATGTCGAATCGCGTCGTGGACTGGAACGTGACAGCTTCGATTCACCAGATACGCACTGGGTGCTGATCGAAGATAGCGAAGGTGTTTGCGGCTGTATCCGCATGCTCAACTGTGCCGAAGCCTACATGCTACCAACGATATTCCCGACGGCACTGGCTGGCGAAAACGCGCCACGCAGCTCCGATGTCTGGGAGCTAACCCGTTTGGCCATAGATGCAAGCCGTGCCCCCAGCATGGGAAGCGGAGTCAACGAGCTGACCTGCGTTATCTTTCGCGAAGTTTACGCTTTCGCAATCGCTCACGGGATCCGCGAGCTGGTCGCAGTTGTCAGCCTGCCGGTAGAGCGCATTTTCCGACGCCTTGGCCTTCCAATCGAACGCCTTGGTCACCGTCAGGCGGTAGATCTGGGCGCTGTTCGCGGAGTTGGCATTCGTTTTCATCTCGATGAACGTTTCGCCCGGGCAGTATCACAGCCACTCAAGGGTAACTATCAAAACAGCCATTCTCAGCAGCCTGAACTGACCCCTCAAGCATAAAAAATCCCGGGAGCCCGCCCCGGGACAAATGGCTCGCCATGACTCCGCGCCGGGCTGCCAGCGCGACGAGCCCAGTATCTGCCCCAAAAGGCTCCTCTACCACTGTCAGATATCACAGCACCGCCAGAATGGCGCCATCTCTCGCCGTTGTTGTCCCCGGCGCAGTCACGTAGAGTTGGGCTCTGCGCCGAGGGGAGGATGAGGGATGAAAGAGCTGGATTACAAACTGCTGCGGGCACTGGACGCCGTGTTGCAGGAGCAGAATTTCGAGCGGGCAGCTAGGTCGCTGCACATCACCCAATCGGCCATCTCTCAACGCATCAAGCAGCTGGAGCAGCAATTTGCCGAACCGCTGCTCATACGCAGTCAGCCGTTGCAGGCAACCCCGCTGGGGGAAAAGCTGCTGGCTCACTATCGTCAGGTGCACCAGCTCGAACTTGAGCTGGCCGGCGAACTGGCCCCCGCCACGCCAAAAGCCCCCATCCGGATCAGCATCGCCGTCAATGCCGATAGCCTGGCCACCTGGTTTCTGCCCGCTATCGCTCCCTTGCTGGAGCAGCATCCCATCGAACTCAATCTGTTGGTAGATGACGAGAGCCGCACCCTCGACAAGGTTCGCGAGGGCCAAGCCTTCGGCGCCGTCAGCCTGAGCCCCCAGCCACTGGCTGGTTGCTGCGTCGACGAGCTCGGTCAAATGAACTATCTGCTTACCGCCAGCCCCGCGTTCGTGGCGCGCCACTTTCCCCACGGTCTGACCCGGGAGGCGCTGGCCAAGGCTCCGGCAGTGGCCTTCGATCAACGCGACGACATGCATGTCAGCTTTATGGCGCAACACTTCGGACTGGAGCCCGGCGGTTATCCCTGCCACACGGTTCACTCGTCGGAGGCCTTCGTCGCCATGGCTGAACAGGGCCTGGCCTATTGTCTCATCCCCGAGTTGCAGATAAGAGGCCAGCTGGCTGGCGGATCACTGATCAACCTCAGTCCCGACCACGTCCTGACAGAACGCCTCTACTGGCACCGCTGGGTGCTGGAAAAGGGGGTACACAAGCAGCTCTCCCAACGTCTCATCGACCATGCCAGATCGCAGTTGAAACCACTCTGAGCAGGCCATTCACCTTGGCTTTGCAGGGCTAAAAACGTATAGTGCTGGGCGATCCTTCATCAGGTCTCCACCCAGGTTTTCACTTCAGGTTCCTCACTTATGTTCCAAGACAATCCGCTGCTGGCCCAGCTCAAGCAACAAATCCGCGAAAACATCCCCAAGAAAGAGGGTGTTATCCGCGCCTCCGATCGGGGCTTCGGCTTTCTGGAGGTCGATGAGAAGACCAGCTATTTCGTGCCGCCTCCCTACATGAAGAAGGTGATGCACGGTGACCGGGTGAGCGCCCTGATCCGCACCGAAAAAGAGAAGGAAGTGGCCGAGCCGGATGCCCTGCTGGAGCAGTCCGTCACCCGCTTCGTGGCCCGGGTCAAGATGTTCCGCGACCGCCTCAACGTGGTCGCAGACCACCCGCTGATCAAGGATGCCATCAAGGCCCGCGTCAAGAAGGGTCTGGACGAAAAAGAGTTCAAGGAAGGGGACTGGGTGGTCGCCACCCTCAAACGCCATGCGCTGGTCGACGGCAACTTCTCTGCCGAGATCATCCAGAAGATCGCCGCTCAGGAAGATCACAACGTGCCCTGGTGGGTGGTGCTGGCGCGCCACAACCTGGCCCAGGTCGAACCGGCTGATCTGCCGGAGTGGAAGGTGATCGAAGAGGAGGAGCTGCCCCGTCGTGACCTGACCAAGGTGCCTTTCTTCACCATCGACGGTGCCAAGACCAAGGACATGGACGATGCGCTGGCCATCACCAAGCTGGATAATGGCTGGGAGCTGCTGGTCGCCATCGCCGACCCGACCGCCTATGTGGCCGAAGGGAGCGAGCTGGACAAGGAGGCCGCCCAGCGCGCCTTCACCGTCTACATGCCGGGCCGCAACGTACCCATGATCCCGCGAACCCTATCGGACGAGCTCTGCTCCCTGAAGGAGGGCGAGGAGCGCAACACCCTGTGCGCCCGTCTGCTTGTCGCCGAAGATGGTCTGCTGCTGGAGGAGACCGAGTTCTTCGCCGCCCGCATCTGCTCCCACGCCCGTCTCAACTATGACGACGTCTCCGACTGGGCTGAGCATGGCAAAGAGCTGGCCATCGACGCCGGCGTGCTGGCCCAGCTGCCGCTGATGAAGGCAATGACCGAAGCGCGCATCAAGTGGCGCACCGAGCATGCCCTGGTGTTCCCGGACAGACCCGACTACGACTTCGAGCTGGGCGAAAATGGCGAAGTGCTGGCTATCCACGTCGAGCCACGCCGCATCGCCAACCGCATGGTGGAAGAGTCGATGATCGCCGCCAACATCTGCGCCGGGCGCGTGCTGGGCAAGAGCGTCGGTTACGGCATCTTCAACGTTCACACCGGCTTTGACGAAGAGTCCCTCGACGGCGCCATCGACCTGCTGAAGAGTGCCGAAGCCCCGTTCGAGCGCGACGAGATCGCCAGCCTCTCCGGCTTCTGTGCCCTGCGCCGCTGGATCGACAACCTCGATACCCGCTGGCTGGATGGCAAGATCCGCCGTTTCCAGAGCTATGCGCTGATGTCCTCCGAGCCAGGTGCCCACTACGGCCTGGGTCTGGATGCCTACGCCACCTGGACGTCACCTATTCGCAAGTACGGCGATATGGTCAACCATCGTCTGCTCAAAGCCGTTATCGCCGGCAAGACCCCTGGCGAACGCCCGAGCACCGAACTCACCGAGCATCTGACCGCCTGCCGCCGTCTGCACCGTATGGTGGAGCGTGACATCGGCGACTGGCTCTATGTTCGCTACCTCAAGGCCGATGCTGGCACCGACAAGGTGTTCAACGCCGAGATCATCGACGTGATGCGTGCCGGTCTCAAGCTGCGTCTGCAGGAGAACGGCGCAGTGGTCTTCATGCCTGCCCGTCATATCCTCGACAACAAGGATCGACTGGAGTGCAACTGGGACAATGGCCGCGTCTATCTGGACAAGACCGAGGTGGTCTACGAGCTGGGCCAAATCATCGAGGTGAAGCTAACCGAAGCGGTGGAAGAGACCCGTTCTCTCATCGCCAAACCGGCGGTAGATCTGGTACCGGGTCCGGCACCGGAAGCGCCGGTCGCCGAGAGCAGTGCGGATAACACCGCGGCACAGGCCGATGAAGCCGCCAAGGCGGAATAAATCCCTCTCTCCAGAGCCCGCCACTGTGCGGGCTCTTCTTTTCATAACCCTTCAAATCTCCCTGCCAACCTGCCACTGATTGCTGTTACCCGTAACAGTTAATCACCCCACGCAAAGCCCGTCATCACGCACCATAAAAGGAGCCAAAATCTGGGCTCTGGATCTCCATTTTGACATTTCAATCAATAAATTAAACAGACTCTATATATACTCGCGGGGTTAGACCCAAAGGGATATTGGCATGCAGGAATGGGATCCGGAACACTTCACCAACTTTGCCCAGTTATGCGAAGTCAGCCTCGCTACCATTCGTGACAAGACAGATGCCGACTACCTCTATCTCTGGCTGAAATCCCCCGAACCGAAACTCTACCGCTTCCAGCTGGAGCAGGGGCTGACGACGCTCGATCTCGCCCATCTGGATGCGTTGCCCCTGCCCCACACCTTGATCGACAAGGCCATTCATCAGGGCCAGCTGATGATCGAGCCGGTCCACCAGCCTCCGGACGAGCGGGATGAATCGGAGCCCCAGCCTCCCCGCCTGCGCGCCTGCTTCCCCCTCAAACGTCACCTGAAGCTGGAAGGGGTCATCTACCTCGAAACCCACCGCCGGATCGATCGTCTCTCCCGCCATCAGCGCCAGGGGATCCAGCTGCTGATCCACTACCTGACCGCCGAACTGAGCAACCACCTGCTCGCAGATCAGGTTGATCAGGAGCGGGACCAGCGGCTGCATACCCAGACCGATCTGGTGCAGAGCCAGGCGCTGCAGGGCTCCTTCCTCACCATGCTGCAGGCGCTGCACATGGTCAGCGTCACTCTATCCCGCAGCCGCAGCGAGAACCAGTTACTGCGTGATGCCGTGCTGCTGGCACGCAAGGAGCTGCAATTTGACCGGGTCGCCATCTTTCTCATCGAGCCCGACGGCAAGACCATGCGTGGCACCTGGGGCACCAGTGAAGAGGGAGAGCTGGTAGACGAACACGATTTTGTCAGCCCCATCCCGGATCACCCCACGGTGCAGGAGGCGCTCAAGCGCAAGGATTACGTGCTGGTGCTCGAAGATACCCCTCTCTACTACGAGAAACAGCAGGTGGGACAGGGCTGGAATGCCATGGTATCGCTCTGGGATGGCGCCATCCCCATCGGCTGGATCGCCGCCGACAACCTGCTGTGGCACCGCCCCCTCAAAGCCTATCAGAGCGAAATCTTCAAACAGTACGCCGCCATCCTGTCACAACTGCTGATCCGCCAGCGCACCCAGGAGCAGCTGGAGCGGCTCAATCGCGAGCTGGAGGAGCGGGTTGCCGAACGCACCATGCAGCTGGCCGAGACCAACCGTGCGCTGGAGGAGGCCAACCGGCGCCTTTCCCTGCTGTCGCTGGAAGATCCCCTCACCGGCATCGCCAACCGGCGCCAGTGGGATATCACCATGCAACGGGAGTGGGAGTGGGCAAGACGTACCCAGAGCCTGCTGGCCGTACTGATGATCGATGTAGACGAGTTCAAGGGTTACAACGATCACTTTGGCCACGCCAAGGGGGATGAGTGCCTCCAGCAGGTGGCCCGGGTGCTGCAGGAAGCGGAGCGCCGCCGCACCAATCTGGTGGCTCGCTATGGCGGGGAGGAGTTCGTCATCCTGCTCTGCGCACCGCAACCCGGTGAAGCGGAGCAGCTGGCGGAGCGGATTCACGAGGGACTAGCCCGCCTGCACCTGCCACATCCAGCATCCCGAGTTGCTGATTTCATTACGGTTAGCATAGGCTTTAGCTATCTGGTCCCCTCCCAGGACGAGGCATGGCAGAGCCTGACCGAACAGGCCGACCAGGCACTCTACCACGCCAAATCAGAAGGGAGGGCCCGCACACTGGCTTATCGGTGATCCCATGCTGTTGCGTCGCTATCCCATCTTCAACCGTCGCCTGGCTCTGGTGGCCTACGGCATCGACTATCAGCTCAGCTCACCGGCCGAATGGCCCGCACTGGCCCAACATAGCCACCTGCTGGCGCAGGGGCGCCAATATCTGCTCCCCTTCAACCACGAACAGCTCGATGAGCAACGCCCCCTGCTGTTTGCTCAGGAGACCATCCCGCTGATCGAGGCATCCAGCGAACGGCTACCCACCTCCTTTCCGGTGCTGGAACAGTGGCGCGACAGCCGACGCAGACTCGCCGTGCATGGCGCCAATCGCGATGCCCGCTGGCTCGGCGCAAGCCGCCTGCTGGTGTTCTGGACGGGGGAAGAGGGGATCTGCCAGCCCACCGATCACAAGCGGATGGCGCTGAACGTCGAGGCGTGGGAGGACTTTCTCCCCTTGCGGGAGGCGGGGGTCGATTTCTTCGCCGGCGGCTTTCTCGCCCGTCCCGAGCTGGTCAACCAGCGCGCCCAGCAGCCCGACATGGCACTGGTACAGCAGATCCTCCAGCTCATCTGCCACGAAGAGTTCTCGTTTGCTCAGGTCGCCCGCCTGCTGGAGCAGGATGCCTGGCTGCCGGGCCTGCTGCTCACCTATGTCAACGCCCCCGGTTTCGATCACGCCACCCCCATCACCTCGGTGCCCCGCGCCCTCTCCTATCTGGGGGAGCAGGAGATCCGCAAGTTCGTGCTGATCAACGGGCTGGCCCGGGCCAGCCAGCACATGCCCGAAGCCTGTACCCGGATGGCCATCGCTCGCGGCCGCTTCTGCGAGCTCATCGCCCTCACGGCGCTCGGTAAAGCTGACGCCAGCTGGGCCTTTCTGGTCGGGCTGGTGCAGGATGCCTCCCTGCTGTCGGAGGAGATGAAGCGCCACCTGCCAACTAACGTCAAACGGGCTATCGAGCTGCGCGAGGGGCCGCTGTTTCACCTGTTCCAGCTGGTCAACACCTACGAGCAGGGCAACTGGGCTCTGCTGGCACAGCTGGCCCCACACTACCAGCTCGATCCGGCCAGACTCACCCCCATCTATTTTCAGGCACAAATGTGGGGGCAAGCGTTTCTCACCAGCTAGGTGATGGCGAGCCGGGGAGCCACTGGCTAGAATGGGCTCCCTTTTTTCATAGACAGACCCCGCACCATGACCCTTTCCGGATTCCAAGGCCTGGTCTTTGACCTTGATGGCACTTTGGTCGACTCCATGCCGCTGCACCTCGCCGCCTGGGAGCACACTGCCCGTGAGTTTGGCTTTCGTTTCGATGCCGACTGGTTCTATGAACTGGGTGGCATGCCGAGCCGCAAGATCGCGCTGCTGGTCGCCGAAGAGCAGCAGATCCCCCTCGATCCGCTCGAGGTGACCCGCTGCAAGACCGCCCACTATGTGGCCAACCTGCACAAGGCGACGGTGTTTCCGGCCATGCAGACACTGCTAGATCGCTATCACGGCACCATCCCGATGGGGATTGGCACCGGCTCACCCCGGGTCAATGCCGAAGCGGTGCTGCGCAATACCGGGCTGGATCGCTATTTTCAGGTGGTGGTGACGGCCGACGACGTGGAGCTGCACAAGCCCAATCCGGACACCTTCCTGCTGGTCGCCAGCAAGTTGGGGGTCGCGCCGTCAGACTGTCTGGTGTTTGAAGATACCGGGATCGGCGTACAGGCGGGCGAGGCTGCCGGGATGCAGACCTGCATGGTCAAAGAGGGTAAACCGGTAGGGATCGACTTCTGATGAGATGAAAGTTATCGCCCTGGCAGGGCGATAACGGGAGTCCGCGCTCATACGGGACAGGATGGAGAATGAGCGGAACTCCCGTCAGCCGTTGACGCAGCAGGCGGTCAACGGACAGGCAGTGACGTACGATTACTCGTTGTTGCCGCCGCCCTGATTGTCGTCATAGCGACCCGGCGCACCGTGGGGACGCGGCGCCATGGAGACACGCGGCTTGCGAGCACGCTGGATGTTCACCTGCGGACGGCCGGTGTGCATGGCGATGGTGGAGATCTTGGCCTTGTAGACCAGCTGCTGGTTGCCGTGTGCATCGGTCAGCAGCACGCTGTACTGGTCAAACCCGCTGATGGTGCCCTCCAGCTTGATGCCGCTCACCAGGAAAATGGCGACCTGACTGCGGTTTTTACGCAACCAGTTGAGGGCAGAATCTTGCCCGTTCCCGAGGGAGAAGGCTTGCTCAATCGTGGAGTAGCTTGGGGATTCAGTTGTCATAAATTATTGTCCCGCGGAAAAAAAGTGGCGTTTGATTGTGCTAAATGGCCACTGGCTTGTCAAAGTCATTCTCACACACCGCCCCGCAAATCGCACCGCCGCAGGACTGGTCGCTGACCGGTACAACTGCGATAATCGCCCCTCTGGTTCTCTCGCGAGCCTAATCTGGGGTTTTATCTTGCATCCGGTTTCACACCAACACCATACCACCTACGTTCATGACGACACCGCCTGCGAAGAGTGTGACCTGCTGATCCCGGCCACACCGCTGGCGGTGGGCGAAGCCAGCCACTGCCCCCGCTGCGGTCACACCCTGAGCCAGCATCTGCCACAGCAGGAGCTGCGTCCCATCTCCTACGGGTTTGCAGCGCTCATCATGTTTGTGCTCTCCAACTCCTTTACCTTCATGTCCTTCTCGGCCAAGGGGATCGGGCAGGAGATGACCTTTCTCCAGTGCATCTCGACTCTGGTGGACGAAGGGTATCTGTTTCTCAGCGCCGTACTCAGCATCACCCTGATCGGTCTGCCGCTGGTCTATATCGGCTCCATCATGCTGGTACTGTGGCGCCTCGACAAAGACCTGCACAGCCATGCCCTGCGCTCTCTCGGCCGCCTGCTCTGCCGCATCAAGCCCTGGCTGATGGTGGATGTCTTTCTGGTGGGAGTGCTCATCTCGCTGGTCAAGCTGATGGGGATGGCCGACATCCAGATGGGCCTCTCGTTCTGGGCCTTCGTCGGTTACACCATCCTGCTCATCAAGACCATCTCGTCGCTGGATCGGATGTGGCTCTGGCAACGGTTGTTCGGCCCGACCGAGCAGCGTGAACTGGATCCCGAAGCGGGCGCCATGGCATCGGGTCTGGTGGGCTGCCATATCTGCGGCGCCCTGAGCGAGGCGGGCAGCCACAGCTGCCAGCGCTGCGGCGGCAAGCTGCATGCCCGCAAACCGGGCGGCCTGAACCGCACCTGGGCCCTGCTCATCACCTCGGCCATTCTCTACATTCCGGCCAACGTCTACCCGATTATGGACACCGTCTTTCTCGGCGATGACAGCCCCTCCACCATCCTCGGCGGCGTGGTGCTGCTCTGGGCGATGGGCTCCTACCCCATCGCCGCCGTCATCTTCTTTGCCAGCGTGGTCGTGCCGCTGGTGAAGATCCTGGCGCTGTTCTGGCTCTGTTACATGGTGCAGAGCGGCCATGCCGAGTCGCCGCTCGGCAAGCTCAAGCTCTATCGCATGACCGAATTTGTCGGACGCTGGTCGATGATCGACGTCTTCGTGGTGGCCATTCTGGCGGGCCTGATCCGGCTCGACAACCTGATGACCATCTACCCCGGCCCTGCGGCCGTCGCATTTGCAGGCGTGGTGCTGATCACCATGGTCGCCGCCATGAGCTTCGACTCGCGCCTGATCTGGGATTTACAACAAGGAGAACGCGAACGTGAGTGAGCGTAAAACAAGGTGGAAACCGGGCTCTGACTTTCTGAGCTCCGCCGCCGCAATCTGGATGGTGCCCCTGCTGGCACTGTTCATCGGTCTCTGGATGCTGTTCCAGCACTGGTACTCCCAGGGCCCGAGCTTCACCCTGACAGTCGCCACCGCCGAAGGCATAGTGGCAGGCAAGACGGAGATCCGCTCGCGCGAGGTCACCGTCGGCCGCATCGATGCCGTCCAGCTGAGCGATGACTACAGCCACGCCGTGCTCAAGGGCCGCCTGACCAACGACGCCGCCAGCATGCTGCGCGGCGACAGCAAGTTCTGGGTGGTCAAACCCAGAGTGGGTCGCGAAGGGGTATCGGGTCTCAGCACCCTGCTCTCCGGCGCCTATATCGAACTCGCCCCCGGCAAGAAGGGCAAGGCGCGCGACGAGTACGCCATGCTCGACAAGCCGCCGCTCGCCTCGCTGGATGCCAAAGGGCTGCGCCTCACCCTCTCCAGCCGTGAAGCCAAGGCACTTGGCGAGGGCTCGCCCATCAACTATCAGGGCTTCACCATAGGTCAGGTGGAAGAGGCGAAGTTCCTGCCTGAAAAGAGCGAGATGCAGTATCAAATCTTCATCCACGCTCCTTACGACATTCTGGTGAACAGCAACTCCCGTTTCTGGCTGACCCCGGGCTTCGAGGTCTCCATGAGCAGCGAAGGGATGAAGGTGAAGATGGATTCGCTGGAGAGCCTGATCGACGGCGGCATCACCATGGGCCTGCCTGCCGGCTGGTCTCCGGGTGATCCGGTCAAGCAGCACGAGGAGTTCACCCTGTTCCAGGATGAGGCGAGCGTGCTGGCCGGTAGTCTGGATCAGTTCATCGACTACGTCTTCCTGTTCGACGACAACGTGGCGGGCCTCCATCCGGGCGCAGCGGTGCAGTATCGCGGCATCCGGGTCGGCACCGTCATCTCGGCGCCCTACATGATCGAGGAGAAGGGGGTTCGCATCTTCCAGAACCGCCAGATCCCGGTACTGGCCCGCATCGAGGTGCAGCGTCTCTCCCACCGTTATGCCAAGGCGGAAAAAGATCAGTGGCGCGCCCTGTTCAGCAAACAGTTCAAGGAGGGGTTGCGTGCCAGCCTCAAGACCTCGAGCCTGCTGACCGGCGGCAAGATCATCGATCTCAACTTCTACCCCACGGCGCCCCGCTTCGATCAGGTCAAGCTGGCCGGCTATCAGGTCTTCCCGACCGTGCAGGGCGGGCTGGATCAGATCGAGCGCAAGGTGAACCTCATCCTCGACAAGTTTGTCGACATGGATATGGCCACCACCCTGACCAAGGTCAACAGCTCGCTCTCGACGCTGGATGGCACCCTGAAGAACATCAGCGCAGTCAGCGCCAATCTGGACAAGCTCACCGCCAAGGACTCCACCCAGCAGTTGCCAGCGTCGCTCAACGAGAGCCTCAAGCAGTTGCAGGAGACCCTGCAGGCTTATGATGCCCAGTCGCAAACCAATCAGGATCTGCGTCAGTCGGTGCAGACCCTCAACCAGCTGATGCGCGAGCTGCAGCCGCTGGTGCACTCTCTCAACGAGCAGCCGAGTTCGCTGATCTTCGATCGCGTCCGTCCCCGGGACCCTGAACCCAAGCGAGGCACACCATGAAAAAGTTCATCCTGACGCTGGCGCTGACCGGCCTGCTGGCCGGGTGCAGCGGCACCCAGCCAGCGCTGCACTACTACTCCCTCGCCGCCGACAGCCAGCAACCGGCAGCGGCGCCGGTTACCCCGCAGCACCAGCTGGTGCTGCGCCCCATCGCGCTGGCGGGCCAGCTCGACCGGATCAGTCTGGTCTATCAGCTGGAGGGGCAGGAGCTCCACTTCACCGAGTACCACCGCTGGGCCGGTTCGCTCGACGATCAGCTCAACCAGCTCACCCTCAACGGCCTCTCCACCCGCCTGCCGGGCTGGGTCGTCCGTCAGGATGGCGGCCGCAAGGGCCCGGTGCTGACCATACTGGTCGAGCGATTTCAGGGTCGTCACGATGGCCGCGCCGTGCTGAGCGGGCGCTGGCGCATGCTGGCGGAAGATGGCTCGGTACTGCGTGAAGCCCCCTTCAATCAGGTGCGGGTGCTACCGGCCGATGGCTACAACGCGCTGGTGAGCGAGCTGGGTCTGGGCTGGCAACAGCTGCTCGACCAGATTGCCGACGAGGTACGCAAGCAGGGCTGAACACCGCAAGCTGCGAGCATCAGATAGAAAAAACGACGCCTGTTGGCGTCGTTTTTTTATGGGCGCAAGTCAGAGGCGACTTATGCCTTGGCGGGCAGGCTCAGGCGAGCGACGGCTTCGACGTGCATGGAGTGCGGGAACATATCGACCGGCTGCACCTCGTCCAGCACGAAGCCCTGCTTGACCAGCCAGGCGAGATCGCGGGCCAGGGTCTGCGGGTTGCAGGAGACATAGACCAGACGGCGCGGCGCCATGGCCACCAGGGTCTGCAATACGGCCTTGTCACAGCCTTTGCGCGGCGGATCCATCACCACCACATCAGCGCTCACCCCTTCGGCGTGCAGGGCAGGCATCAGCTGCTCCGCCTTGCCGACGTGGAACTCGGTCTGCTCGATGCCGTTGAGAGCTGCATTGCGACGGGCGTCGCTGATGGCGCTCTCCACCGACTCGATCCCCACTACCTTGGCGGCCTTGCCAGCCAGGAACAGGGAGATGGTGCCGATACCGCAATAGATGTCGAACACCGTCTCGTTGCCAGTCAGCTCGCAATACTCCAGCGCCTTGGAGTAGAGCACATCGGTCTGGCTCGGGTTGTTCTGGAAGAAGGAGAGCGGCGAGATCTCGAATTCGAGTTCGTGGATCTTGTCGCGGATCACCCCGCTGCCCAGCAGCACCCGGTTGTTGTCGCCCAGAATGCGGTTGGTACGCGCTTCGTTGATGTTCTGCACCAGGGTAGTGATCGGCAGATCTTGCAGGGCCGCCAGCAGCTCGGCTTCGAACGGCAGCTCCTCGCTCAGGGTCACCAGCACCACCATCAGCTCACCGCTCTTGAAGCCCTTGCGGGTCATCAGGTTGCGCACACAGCCGGTGTGGTTCACTTCGTCATAGGCCGCGATGTCGTGCGCGCGCATCCAGTTGCGCACCCGGGCGTTCAGCTCCACGTGCAGCGAATCCTGCACCGCGCAATCATCGGCGGTGATGAGGTCGTGGGAGTGCTTGCGATAAAAACCGATCTCGGCACCGGCGTCACAGCCGCGCACCGCGTACTGCGCCTTGTTGCGATAGGCGAACGGGGTCTCCATACCGAGGATGGGATTGACAACGGCATCACCCAGCCCGACCTGCTCCAGGGCGCTCTGCACCAGACTCTGCTTGAGCTTGAGCTGAGCCGGATAGGCCAGCGGGCGCACCTGACAGCCACCGCACTCGGTGTTGGGGCAGAAGTCGGCTACCCGGTCGGCGGAGGGCTGGAGCAGCTCGGCGACCTTGCCGTGCAGGTAGTTGGGCTTCACCTCGGTCAGTTCGACCAACGCCTGCTCACCCGGCAGCAGACCTTCGACAAACAGGGGGCGGTCGAACAGGCGTCCTTTGCCATCTCCTTTGTCGGTCAGTTCCAGGATCTCGATCTGGTGTTGATGTCCCACTAGCGGCATGAGCGGCTCCAAAAGTACAAATAAAAGAGGGGGCGACGGGGCCGGTTTGGCCGACCCGTCACGAAAAGGTGGCAGAGTTTAGCGGAGATCCGGCCAAATTGCAGGCATTAAAAGCCCAATGGTTGTGGTACTACCCGCCCCGCTTTTGCAGCCCGGCCAAATGGCCCATGGGCAAGGCCCCGCCAGCCCCCGTTCCCGCGGGTTGCGGCAAGAGCGGCACCGTCAGGATCGGCCAATCCCCCTAGCGAGCCCTCACTGGCAAGCTGCGGCCCGTTGCAGGGCCAAACTACGCGGTATAAATAAAATTTATGGGTTTTGCCAAAATGGCCAAACTTTTACTTATACCAAGCCAATTGCGGTCACATGCGTCTCCGGCAAGCCGGTGATGGCCAGTCGGGCATCCCCTCCGATCCGCGCAAGATGGCCAGCCCGCGCCGCCCTTTCGCGGCTGCGGCAAATTTAGCCCTTGGGCCGCAACGCCCAGCCTGTTAAAATTCCGCCCTTGAAATTATCCTGGGCCCCGCGCCCGTTCTAGCTAAGGTCTACCGCGATGCGTACCAGCCAATATCTGCTTTCCACTCTCAAGGAAACCCCCTCCGACGCTGAAGTTGTCAGCCACCAGCTGATGCTGCGCGCCGGGATGATCCGTAAACTGGCCTCCGGCATGTATGCCTGGTTGCCAACCGGTCTGCGGGTACTGAAGAAAATCGAGAACATTGTTCGCGAAGAGATGAACAATGCTGGTGCCATCGAAGTCTCCATGCCGGTGGTGCAACCCGCCGAGCTGTGGCAGGAGTCCGGCCGCTGGGATGACTACGGTCCCGAGCTGTGCCGTCTGACCGACCGCCACAATCGTCCCTTCGTGCTGGGCCCGACCCACGAAGAGGTGATCACTGCGCTGGTGCGTTACGAAGTGAACAGCTACAAGCAGCTGCCGCTCAACCTCTACCAGATCCAGACCAAGTTCCGCGACGAAGTGCGCCCCCGTTTCGGCGTGATGCGTGGCCGCGAATTCCTGATGAAGGATGCCTACTCCTTCCACATCGACAAAGAGTCTCTGGTCGATACCTACGAGAAGATGCACGCGGCCTACTGCAAGGCGTTCACCCGCATGGGTCTGAACTTCCGTCCGGTGCAGGCCGATACCGGCTCCATCGGTGGTACCGGCTCCCACGAATTCCAGGTGCTGGCCGAGAGCGGTGAAGACTTGATCGCCTTCTCCGATACATCAGATTACGCCGCCAACATCGAGATGGCCGAAGCGCTGGCGCCGGCTGGCGAGCGCGCTGCCGCAACCAAAGCCCTGACCAAGGTTGCCACCCCGAACGTCCACACCATCGACGAAGTGGCTGCCTTCCTGAACGTGGCGCCGACCGCCATCGCCAAGACCCTGCTGGTACTGGCAGAGGAAGATGAGCACGGCAAGCAGGCCGTCATCGCGCTGGTACTGCGTGGCGACCACGAGCTGAACGAAATCAAGGCCGAGAAGCTGGCTGGCGTGGCCAACCCGCTGACCTTCGCCAACGACGAGCAGATCAAAGCGGCCGCCGGTTGCGATGCAGGCTCCATCGGCCCGGTCGGCTTTGCCGGTCGCATCATCGTCGATCGCAGTGCCGCCCATCTGGCGGACTTTGTCTGCGGCGCCAACGAGACCGGTTTCCACCTGACCGGTGCCAACTGGGATCGCGACATCACCGCTTACGAAGTTGCCGACCTCCGCAACGTAGTAGAAGGCGACCCGAGCCCGTGCGGCCAGGGCAAGCTGCTGCTCAAGCGCGGTATCGAAGTGGGCCACATCTTCCAGCTGGGTACCAAGTACTCCGAAGCGATGAAGGCGAGCGTGCTGAACGAAGGCGGCAAGTCCGTCACCATGGAGATGGGTTGCTACGGTATCGGGGTTTCCCGTCTGGTGGCTGCCGCCATCGAGCAGAACAACGACCAGTACGGCATCATCTGGCCGGACGCCATCGCACCGTTCGAAGTGGCCATCGTGCCGATGAACATGCACAAGTCCGTGCGCGTTGCCGAACTGGCCGAGCAGTTCTACGCCGAGCTGAAAGCGGCCGGTGTCGACGTGCTGTTCGACGACCGTAAAGAGCGCCCGGGCGTGATGTTCGCCGACATGGAGCTGCTGGGCGTGCCGCACGGCATCGTCATCGGCGAACGCGGCATGGACAATGGCGTGGTGGAGTACAAGTGCCGCCGCACCGGCGAGAAGCAGGAAGTGGCCATCAGCGACATCGTCACCATGATCAAGGCCAAGCTGGGCCGCTAAGCCCCAAAGCCGCGTTAACGAACGTACTCAAAATGGTGCCAGTCAGCCAATGCTGACTGGCATTTTTTATTGATCTCTCACGGATGGCCCTGTTACGTCAGGATGCCGGGTATCCTCCTGCACTGTCTCCTGACTCCTGACTCCTGACCGCCAAACCGCGCCACCTGCTCTGGTAAGGAGGTGTCGCTATGTTGGGGTGATCTGGCGGGAAATACCGGAAATCCCCCTGCCATGTGCTCAATATGGCTCTGCGTAAATAAACTGTGGAGCAATCCAGTCGTGCTGCGATATATAACCGTTATTTAACAGAAATATCTGCCTAGCATGCCCTTAATTACCATGAAACCCCCAAGTGAGCCCCCGCAATTACTTTTTCACCACCCGTGAGCGCTCTCACAATCAGCACCACATTCTATTGTCTCTCGTTAATTTCAGGACTATCTCTTGACCCAAATATCAATTGCGTTTTTTAACCGGGAGGATATATGCAAGTCAAAGTGATTGAGAGAACCTTCAGACTGGTCGGCGAAAATGAACTTTTTGCTCAATTTACCTTTATTACATCGGGAATTATACATATCTGGTTTCCAACGACGGGACTGCAAATGGAAGCACACCGTAACCATATTCATATTCAAGACAGCACAATTATATATACCGATGGCCTCAGCTCAGACCAGCATCGTGCCCTCTGGTCGTTAACTCTGCACAGTGAAGACATCAAGGAGTTCATCTCCATCATCTCTTGATGTACCCCATCACCCGTGAAACATGGTGACGATAGTCCAGTCCGCTCAACCGCTGGCAAAGCTCATCATAGCCAGAATGGAGAAACGATGCTGTATATAAAAAACCTTCTATTTCATGTGGTTATGTTTTTGTCGATGTGGCTTGCTTGACAAAAAACGTACAGAGATTGATGCTAAGTAATAGGCGAATTACTTTACTTCGAGACCAGACCAGATGGCGCGTCATCCCAAGCATTTACCGAGCGAAGAGCGGCAAGCCGCCACGATCCAGACGGTCATCACACTGCTGGCCAAGCATCACCCCGGGGAGCTCACCACCACCATCATTGCGCAGCACATGGGGCTCACCCAGGGGGCCCTGTTCAAACATTTTCCCACCAAGGATGCCATCTTCCAGACGGTGATGGAGTGGATCGCCAACACCCTGCTCTCCCGTCTCGAACGTGCCATAGAGGGTATCGAGTCGGCACCGGCTGCACTGGAAGCCATGTTTGTGACGCACACTGAATTTGCCGCTCATCACCCCGGTATTCCGAGAATGATGTTTGGCGAGCTGCAAAAGAGCCGAGCCTCGCCAACCAGAGCGATTGCCAAGACATTGTTATTACGTTATCGGGCGATGTTGATTAAATTAATGCAGCAAGGGATTGCAAACCATGAATTTCCATCAACTCTGGATATGGATGCTGCGGCGACATTATTCATCGGTATGCTGCAAGGTTTGATTATGCAGGCCGTCATTGCCGAGGATATGGAACAACTCCAGAAGCAGGCTCCGGGGGTATTTTCAATATTCCTTGCCGGAATTACCCATCCTGAATCAGCTTCACCAGCGACCAGCTAAATTTATTATTTATTTAATCCATCACCAAATAATATGACCGGTAATCATCGTGGCATAACATGATTGCCATATTGGCCACTGCGTGGAGCCTCTAAATTATGCGACATCCTTTGTTCATGTTAATCATCGCTCAACTATGTCTGACCCCATTAATAAGTGATGCCGCAGAAAACAAAATGGCGACGGCAATCACGACGGTGACACCACTGCGGCAGCTCTGGCCTGACATCATTCCGGCAATGGGCGTTGTTACCCCCTGGCAGGAGGCCATCGTCAGTGCCAATAGCGGCAACATGGCGGTGGTGGAGATCAACGCCGCTGTCGGTGATCTGGTCACTCGAGGCACCATGCTGGCTCGGCTGGATGACAGGATCGCCAGAGCAGATGTGCAGCGAGCCCAAGCCGAGCTCATCAAGGCCGAGGCGAGCCTGCAGCAAAACCTGGCCAATGCCCAGCGCATGCGCAGGCTCTATCAGGCAAAGAGTGTCAGCGATCAGGATCTGCTCAAAGTGGAAACCGAGCTCAAGCTGGCTCAGGCGCAGGAGCTATCTGCCAAGGCATCACTGACCAGTCAGCAGGTGCGTCTGGACGATACCCGCATCATTGCGCCGGATGATGGTCTTATTACTGCTCGCAATGCCACGTTGGGGCAGGTACCAGCCACAGGCACAGAACTGTTTCGGCTCATACGGCAAAATCGCCTTGAGTGGCGCGCCGAACTGACCGCCGCCAAGATGGAGCAAGTCAAGCCAGGCCAGCATGTCTCCTTGCTCCTGCCATCCGGCACCAGAACGGAAGGGCAAGTCAGGCAGCTGGCTGGCGCACTCGACAACAACAGCCGGATGGGTACTGCCTATGTCGATATCCTGCCGGGCAGCGGTGCCAAGTCGGCCATGTATATCGGTGGCCAAATTGAAGTCGAGAAACGGCAGGCACTGACCATCCCGGCACAGGCGCTGTTGATCCGGGATGGCCGCAGCGTCGTTTTCCGCATCGACGATGGCAAGGCCTATATGCAGGAGGTCACCGTGGGCCTGCGCCGCAACAATGCCGTCGAAATCACCCGGGGCATCCGGGAAAACGACCTGATTGCCCTCAAAGGGGCCGGGTTCCTCAACAATGGTGAAGCCATTCGCGTCATGACCGCCAAAGGCAAGGAGTAACCATGAATCTGGCAACCTGGTCGATCCGCAACCCCATTCCCTCCATCCTGCTGTTTATCATGCTGACCCTGGCCGGCGTGGCCGGCTTCCAGAAGCTGGGGATCCAGGATTTGCCGGATCTCGATTTACCGACCGTCAAACTGGAACTCCGTCAGCCGGGCGCCAGCCCCTCCCAGCTGGAAACCGATGTCGCCAAAAAGGTGGAAGATTCGTTGGCGACCGTACGTGGTCTGCGCCACATGACCACCAAAATTAACGATGGAGTGGTCACCATCACGGTGACCTTTGATCTGGAGCGCAATCTGAATGAAGCCTTGTCCGACACCAAGGATGCGGTGGATCGGATCCGCAACGATCTGCCCGATGACCTGCAGGAGCCTATCGTCAGCAAGGTAATCGCGGGACCAGGAGGCGCCATGCTCACCTATGCCATTGCCAGCGACAAGATGAGTGAAGAGGCCCTGTCGTGGCTGGTTGACAACGAACTGGCCAAGGCGGTGCAAGCCGTTCCCGGCATCACAGATTTCACCCGGATCGGTGGCGTGCGCCGGGAAGTGCGCATCGAAGTCGATCCCATTCGTCTCTCCGGGCTGGGGGCCACTGCGGCTGATGTATCGCGCGCGCTACGCAGTGTCCAGCAGGAGTCATCCGGCGGACGGGGTCAGATGGGTGGGGCTGAGCAGAGTGTGCGAACCCTGGCGACGGTACAGCAAGCCGACCAGCTGCGCGCCCTGCCTGTGGTGCTGAGTGATGGACGCAAAATCCGTCTGGACGAGATCGCGACCGTCCAGGATACAACTGCCGACAGAACCCAGTCGGCCATGCTGGATGGCAAACCTGCGGTGGGATTTCAACTCTGGCGCACCAAGGGGTTTGACGAGGTGCGCATTGCCGCAGGGGTAGAGCAAGCGCTGCAGAAGATCCAGCACAAATATCCCGATATCAAGTTGCTACGGGTCAACAGCACGGTCGAGCATACCGAGGAGCAGTACGAAGGTTCAATGCACATGCTCTATGAGGGCGCCATTATCTCCGTGCTGGTAATCTGGCTGTTCCTGCGCGACTGGCGAGCCACCCTGATCGGGGCGGTCGCACTCCCTCTCTCCATCATACCGGCCTTCGCCTATATGCACTGGGCAGGCTATACGCTCAACACCATTACGTTGCTGGCGCTGGCGGTCGTGGTCGGGATCCTGGTCGATGATGCCATCGTTGAGGTCGAGAACATCGCCCGCCATATGAACAAGGGGAAAAGTGCCCGGGAGGCCACTGAAGACGCGGTCAACGAGATTGCGCTGGCAGTAGCGGCGACTACCACCACGCTGATCGTGGTGTTCCTGCCCACCGCCATGATGAGTGGTGTCCCCGGTCTGGTATTCAAGCAATTTGGCTGGACCATAGTGATTGCCGTCGGCCTCTCTTTCATGGTCGCCCGCATCATCACCCCCATGATGGCGGTCTGGCTGATCAAACCCGGTCTGCACCAGCAAGAGCACGATGGCCTCACCATGCAATTCTATCTGCGACTGGCTCGCTGGTGCCTCGATCATCGTCTGAAGACCTTGCTCATCGGGGTCGGTCTGTTTGTACTCTCCGCCGCCCTGTTGCCGCTGCTGCCTACCGGCTTTATTCCACCGGCTGATCGGGGTAGCACCACCATCAGCATTGAGCTGCCTCCGGGAGCCAGCATCAATCAAACCATGGAGATGGCCGAGGAGGCCAGAAATGCGCTGATTGGCACTGAAGGCGTGAAGTCCATGTTCTCCTATGCCGGCAATGCCTCGGCCAATGATCCCGGTGAAGTACGCTTTGCCAGCCTGGTCGTCGTGCTTGCCGAGCGTGGGGAACGTCCGAAACAGAGGGAGATCGAGCTGGCCATGCGGCAGCGGTTGGCTGATGTTCCCGGTGCCCGCTTCTCATTTAGCAGCGGTGGCTCGGGTGAAAAACTCGAGCTGGTGCTCTCCAGCTCAGATACACACGCGCTGATGAATAGCGCCAAACAGCTGGAACAACAGCTACGTGGCTTGCCATTTCTCCACAACGTGACCTCGACAGCCAGTCTGGAGCGGCAAGATGTAGTCATCCGACCCGATGCCGATCAAGCTGCCGAGAGCGGTGTGACAACCCAGGCCATTGGCGACACCTTGCGGGTCGCGCTGGCAGGAGATCGCGAGTCCTCGCTCTCCAAACTGAATCTGGAACAGCGACAACTGGATATCCGGGTGCTGTTGCGCGGGGAGATGCGCCAGAACCTTGAGGCTATCGCGGCGCTGCGCGTGCCGGGTCGCACCGGACTGGTTCCTCTTGGCAACGTAGCCAAGATTGGGCTGGAGAGCGGCCCATCACAAATAGACAGATTTGATCGCGAACGTCAGGTCACGCTGACGGCAGATCTGGGGGGTTATGCCTTGGGCAATGCCCTGAAAGCGGCCAAAGCGCTGCCTGCTCTGCAGGATCGCCCGGAACAGGTACGGCTGCTGGAGTCTGGCGATGCAGAGACCCAGGCCGAGCTGTTTGCCGGCATGAGCGGCGCCATGATTGCGGGTGTGCTTTGCGTTTACGGGGTACTGGTGCTGCTGTTCAAGGATTGGTTCCAGCCTCTGACCATCCTCTCAGCCGTCCCGATGGCCGCGGGAGGCGCCTTTGCCGCCTTGCTGCTGACCCACGGCGAATTGAATCTGCCATCGCTCATCGGGCTGGTCATGCTGATGGGGATCGTCACCAAGAACTCGATACTGGTAGTGGATTTTGCCATCGTAGCCAGGCAGCAGGGGATGAGCCTGCTCGATGCCTGTCATAAACGGGCACAGCCGATCACCATGACGTCGGTCGCCATGACGGCGGGTTTGCTGCCACTTGCGCTGGGCTTTGGCGCGGATGCCAGCTTCCGCCAACCGATGGCCATTGCCGTAATAGGGGGGTTAGTGTCAGCCACCGCCATGAGCCTGCTGATGGTGCCGGTTGTCTACAGCTATGTGGCCGACCTGGAGAGCTGGCTGAAAGGAAAAATGGCCAGCAGAAGCGGCCAAGCAGGGGGACACCAATGATCGATTTTGCTATCAGCTAAAAAACAAGGGAGGCATCACGCCTCCCTCTTTCTTTAACCTGAGCCTGCGCGGCAAGAGAAAAATCTACTCGTTGCGACCGATAAAGAGATCGGTCACATGGCAGCTGCTGCGCGCCTCCAATGCATCGAGCATGTAGGCGGCGGCATCTTCCGGGGTCATGAAACGGGTCGGGTCGACGTGATCCGAGTTGTCCCAGAAGGCGCTGCGGATCCCGCTCGGGTAGAGGTTAACCAGTCGCAGCGGCGAGCCTTTCAGCTCGGCGCGCAACGACTCCAGAAAGCCGCGCATCCCCCATTTGGAGGCGCAGTAGAGACTCTCGTTGGCCTTGCCCACCTGAGCGGCAGAGGAGAGCACGTTGGCCAGCACCCCGCCTTTCTCGCCGATAAGGCGCACCGTCTGCTGGGCCACCAGTATGGTGGAGACAAGATTGCTCTCCACCACACTGCGGATCTGCTCGGCGGTGTAGATGCCGACCGGGCCGAACTCGCCAACTCCGGCGCAGTGGATCACCATCTCGGGCAGGCCGCCCCACTCGACGGCGGCGGCAAACGCCATCTCCACCTCTTCGTGGTGCGCGAGATCGGCGGCAATGCCGATCACCGCCTGACCGAGCTGCTCTTCCTGCTCCTGCAGCTTCTCGTAACGGCGCCCCATCATGGCAACCCGATGGCCCCGCTCAACCAGCCCTGCGGTCAAGGCGCGGCCCAGACCGGAACCGGCCCCCGTCACTATGATGTAGCCCATTACTTCTCCTTGTCGTCAGACACTCAGATTAGAAGGTGAATTCGCCGCCCATGAACCAGCCGTCGATACGCTGGTCGACGTTGTCGAAGTCCACATTGGCTTCACGCCAGCCTGCACGCAGTTTGACCGGCATGTTGGAGAACTTGTAGGAAGCGCCCAGACGGTAGTCATAGTTGTCCGCGTCGTGAGTGCGCAGATCACCGAAGAAGGCGAAACCTGTGTTCGGGATGTAGAGTTCGCTACCGGCGTAGGCCATCACGGTGTCCTTGTCGTAGCCCTTGCGACCGTAGGAGGTCAGCTCGCCATCGTAGTAACGACCGGTCAGACCCAGATCGATCTTGAACAGATCGTTGTTGAACAGACGGTAGTAGAGGTTCAGATCGTAGGCAGTCAGCTCGTTCTTGAAGGCGCCGCCGGAGGTGCTGAAGTCGGAGATCTCAAACTTGGCGTTCGGCAGGAAAATGATGCCGTGTTCCAGCTGCAGGTAGCCGTTCCAGTTGTAGTGATCGTCATAGTTGGTGCTGGCACCATAAACCTGACCACTGCCCTGGGCATTCCATACGTCGGCACCGGCGGCGAAACGCCAGTCATTGGCGGCCATGGCACCCTGGCTGCACAGGGCAAACAGAACACCGGCAATCAGCGTCTTTTTCATCACTTCACTTCCTCTTGCATACATGGAAAGAGCGCTATTTTACCCGGTGCAGCCAAAATACCCAGTCTCAAATCTGAACAAGCGACGACAAATGTCAGTGTTTCATATGCTTCATGTTCATCCCCGCCATCGGCTCGATCGGTTTGACCGGCAGGGAGAGCTCCAGCTTCTCGCCATCATCCATGGTGAGGGTGAGCGGCATCGGAGTTTTTTCGGAGAGAGCGCCAATCTCGAACAGCATGATGTGGAAGCTGCCGGGCTTGAGCGCCACTTCACCCTTGGCCGGAATCTCGATGCTCTCGACCTGACGCATCTTCATCACGCCATTCTCGTGCAGGTGGGTGTGCAGCTCGGCGCGACCCGCCGCAGGAGAGGCTGCCGCCACCAGCTTGACCGGCTTGTCGGCATCGTTCTTGAGCACCATGAAGGCGGCGGTGTTGGGAGAGCCCGGCGGCAGCAAACGCACATAACCGTCAACCGCATCCACCTTGGCCAGCGCGGGAGCCGTCATGCCGAGCACCAGCAGAGAATAAAACGCACGTTTAAACATGGTTGAAATCCTTTTATGATGTTGTTAAACGGCTCCAAGGTTACTCCGGCAGTAACCTTTGTGCACCCTTCAATAACAAGGATTTAGACATGGCCCCCATTCTCGTCGCCGAGCAGCAGGATGGCTTGCTCACCCTGACGCTCAACCGCCCCGACAAGCGCAATGCCCTCAATACCGCCCTCTATCAGCAGCTGGTGAGCGCCCTGCAACAGGCGGCAAACGATGAGGAGGTGCATGTTCTGCTGCTGCAGGGTCAGAGCGACTGCTTTACCGCGGGCAATGATCTGGCCGATTTCGTCGGCAAGAGCTCGCTGGAGCCAGACGACCCCATCCTGCAGTTCCTCCACACCCTGGCTGACTTTCCCAAGCCGGTGATTGCGGCGGTCGGCGGCCCGGCGGTGGGGATCGGCACCACCATCCTGCTCCACTGCGATCTGGTCTATCTGGCGGATAACGCCCGCCTGCAACTTCCCTTCGTCGAGCTGGGGCTAGTGCCGGAGTTCGCCTCCAGCCTGCTGCTATCGCGCATGGTGGGTCACCTCAAGGCAGCGGAGCTGTTGCTGCTGGCCGAGGCGATCGATGCCAACGAGGCGCTGCGGCTCGGGCTCGCCAACAAGGTGGTAGCGGCCGATGCCCTGCTCCCCTTTGCCCGCGAGCAGGGGCTCAAGCTGGCAGCCAAGGCGCCCAGGGCGGTGCAAAAGAGCAAGGCGCTTATGAAACAGGAGCTCAAACAGGCGGTCCACTTCGTCATCGATCTGGAGGCGCGCGCCTTCGCCCAGGCGCTGCAAGGGGAAGAGGCGCAGCAGCGCATCGCTCAAAAGCTCAAGCGCCGCAGCTAAGATCAACGCCCGTCAGTTGAGGCGAAAACGGCCGATCAGTTCACAGCCCTGTACCTTGTCCTGCAACTGGATCAGTTTGGCTATTTCGGGGTTGGGGTGGCGCTTCAAGAAGGCGAGCAGGGCGCCGCGGCAGCAGCCCAGCTCGCTGATCAGCGCCTCGCACTCCCGGTTGGGGCACTGCGGCACCAGCGCCGTCACCAGCTCGGAGGCAAGCTTGAGATAACGCAGCTCGTAGGCGGGCTCATCCATCGCCCGCCAGAAGTCGGCCAGTCGGTGGCAGGTGGCGACCCGCATGCTGGCCAGCTCGGCAAGCTCAACCTCACTCATCTCGTAGACATCCCCCAGCGCCTGCTGATAGAAGCAGACGGCGGCCCCCAGCGAACCGGACTGCCACGACCGCTCCGCCTCCAGCATGTAACGCTGCCAACTCTCTGGTGTCATTTCGTTATCCCCCACCGGCTCAATCGGGAGGTTAATGATGGCTAATTGAGAATAAATATCAACCAGATGGTTAGTGCAGGATCTCCGCTGCAGGTTGGCAAATCGCTGCAATCCCCCTTATGATCCCGCCACTTGCCGATATCAGGGCTTACCCCGAATGCGACCCCGTCTGCCCCAAATGCTGGGCTGTTCCCTGCTCTGCGTGCCCCGCATGCTGGTCTGGATCTATTAGCTGCGCTCCATCGAACGCAACCAATCAAATCCATTCAACAAAGGAGTACCAGAATGAAAACCTGCCAGCACTGGTCACAGGTCGAATACCTGCATCTGACGGCCAGCAACCCCAACATCCGCCTCAAGGGGCAACACAGCTACTACTCGGGTGCCTGGGATGGCCCCTTCGAACAGGAGGTGGTGCGCTACCTCCATGGCGACAGCTTCAGCCGTCATCCCGATACCGGCTGGGAGCCGCTCTGGCATATCGACCAGCTCCATATCGGTGACTACGTGCAGATCGCCGCCGGGGTGAAGATCATCATGGGCGGCAACCACACCCACAACACCGCTTTCATCAGCACCTATCCGTTTGCTGATCTGGAGGCGCTAAAGCGCAGTTACCGCCCTGCCGGCGATACCCGCATCGGCAACGATGTCTGGATCGGTATGGAGGCGATGATCATGCCCGGCGTCACCATCGGCGATGGCGCCATCATCGCCGCCCGGGCGCTGGTCACCAAAGATGTGCCCCCCTACGCGATGGTAGCGGGCACGCCAGCAGCCATAGTGCGGATGCGCTTCACCGAGAGCGAGATAGCCCGGCTGCAGGCACTCGCCTGGTGGGATTGGCCGAACGAACAGGTCAATGCTCTGTTGCCACTGATCCAGCAGGGCGAGGTGGCGCTACTGGAACAGGCGGTCGCCACCTGGCAGAGTCAGGCTTCAACGCCAGATGCGACACCATAACGCGCAGACAGGCATAACAAAGAGGGCGACCCACGGGTCGCCCTCTCTCGTTGTCTGGCTGTCAGCTCGCCGTTTTCGACTGGTTTAGGCTGCACTGCCGGCCGGGATAACCGGGCAGATCTTTGGCATCGCTGCCGCAGGCAAGCCGTTTGGCCTGCTGCAGCCGGGCCGCCAGATTGGCGCTGTCTATCGGCATCCACTGCATCTGCTTGCCGAGCCAGCTGGCCCAGGCGAACTCGACAAAGTAGACCTGATCCTGCTTGCTGAAGTAACCCGCATCCTGCAGCAACCCCGCCAGAGTGCGATAGGGGTAGTCGGGCAGCTTGTCGATGCTGGTCGGCAGCTGCTCCGGCGTGAGGGGTAACCCCTTCTCATCCTTGAGCCAGGCCCAGTGGTTGTTCTGCATCTGGCTCCAGAAGTTGTCTTTATCCTGCAAGCGACCGATCACCTTGACCCGCACCTGCTTGACCCCTTGCTGCCAGAGCGCCTTGGTCAGGTGATGTCGGTCCACCAGCCAGTAGCCACCATCCGGCGCAATCACCACAGGGATCTCTTTCTTTTTCATCAGCTTGTCGAGCTGCTTCGGATTCATGTCCGCCAGCATCGCCTGGGTTTCATCCACCTGCAGCTGCCCCACCCCACCCTGGGTCGGGTGCAGGGTCTCGATCCCCGCCTCGCACCAGCTACCCACCGCCGTGTCGCGCTGACACGGCGTCAACGCCCAGGCACTCTGGCTGAGCGCCCCGACCATCAGGAAACAGCCCGGCAATAACCATGCTTTCATCGTTTGCTACTCCTAGTCACATTCAATCCCGGACACGCGACAACACGGCGCCGCCCCGGCGACAGATGAGAGCCGAATGCTGGCGGTCAGACCAGTAAACGGGATATCATGATTTCCCGTCTGTCGGCGACATTTTCTCGCCGAGTTTTCTCCCCGCTTCACACAATTTGAAGGATCCGACCCATGAAAGGATGGAGCCCCTTGCTGGCCCTCTTGGGCTGTGCCGCAGTCCAGGCTGCCGATATTCCCGCCGGAACCGAACTGGCCGCCACACAGGTGGTGGTTCGCCACCTGAAAGATGAACCTGCCAGTCTCAGTCCGCTCAAGCTGGTCGGCTTGCCCGAATTGCAGGTGTTGCGGGATCTGTTCGAGGGGCTGCTGACCCAGGGGCCGGATGGCAAACCCGTCCCCGCCGTTGCCTTGCGCTGGGAGAACAAGGACAACCAGTTCTTCACCTTCCACCTGCGCCCGGATGCCCGCTGGTCCAACGGCGATCCGGTCAAGGCTGGCGACTTCGTCTATAGCTGGCGCAAGCTGGTCGACCCGAAAGAGGCGGCCACTTTCGCCTGGTTTGCCCAACTTGCCCGCTTCGACAAGGTGGACGAGATCATGGCTGGCAAATTGCCTGCCAGCGAGCTGGGTGTCAAGGCGATCGATGACCACACCCTGCAGATCAACCTCTCCCAACCAGTTCCCTATTTCCTGAGCCTGCTCACCCACCCCAGCCTGTCGCCACTGCATCAGGCCAGCATCGAGAAGTTTGGCAACAAGTGGACCCAGCCCGGCAAGCTGGTCGGCAACGGCGCCTTCGTGCTGAGCAGTCGGATGGTCAACGAGAAGCTGGAGCTGGTGCCCAATCCCCACTACTGGGACAAGGCCCACACAGTGCTGACCAGGGTCATCTTCATGCCGATCAATCAGGAGACCACCGCCACCAACCGTTATCTGGCGGGGGATCTGCAGATCACCGAATCCTTCCCCAAAGAGCAGTACGACAAGCTGATGAAAGAGATCCCGGGTGAGGTCTACACCCCGATGCAGCTTGGTACCTACTACTACGCCTTCAATACCCGTCAGCCACCGCTCGACGATGTACGGGTACGCAAAGCGCTCTCCTACACCATCGATCGCGCCCTGATTGCCGACAAGGTGCTCGGCACCGGCGAGAAACCGGCCTACCACTTCACCCCGGATGTCACCGCCAGCTTCGAGCCCAAGGCCAACCTGCTCTCGAGCAGCAGCCAACAGGAGCTGGACAGCAAGGCACAGGCGCTGCTCAAGGAGGCTGGCTACGGCCCGGACAAACCGCTCAAGCTCTCGCTGCTCTACAACACCGCCGAAGTACACAAGAAACTGGCGCTCGCCATCGCCAACATGTGGAAACAGAAGCTGGGCGCTCAGGTAGAGCTGACCAATCAGGAGTGGAAAACCTATCTCGACAGCCGCCAGAGCGGCCAGTTCGAGGTGATCCGCTCCTCCTGGGTGGCCGACTACAACGACCCGTCCGCCTTCCTCGGTCTGTGGGGCTCTCACCATAGCGGCAACATGACCGGCTTTGCCGATACAAGCTATGACCAACTGCTGGACAAGGCGGCGCAAACCCGCGACAGCGGCGCCCGCAGCCGGCTGTTCGATCAGGCGGAGAGCATCCTCGAACAGCAGGCTCCCATCGCCCCCATCTATCAGTACACCAATGCCAGGCTCATCAAGCCCTGGCTCAAGGGCTACCCCATCAACAACCCGGAAGATGTGGCCTACAGCCGCCAGCTCTATATCGTTAAACACTGAGCTGACATAGAGCACTGAAGCACAAGAGGGCCGCCTGCGGGCGGCCCTCTTATTGATACTGTTCACACCCGATATCGCCGCATAGAATGCCCGCTTTCCGATTCCATCAACCGTTGTCGATCGCCATTTATCATGCGTTACCTGTTACTGCTCTCCCTGCTCTGGACATTGCCAGCCCTGGCCGAGAGTGAATCTCACTGCCAGCAAGCATTTGTCGACTGGATGCTGCATCAGCAACAGCAGTTCAGCGATCGCAAGGCGGACAAGATGGCGCGGCGACGGGCCGAGCGGGCTATCGATCTCGCCCGGCAGGAGTACGACAAAGCAGGCAGCTTCTGCCAGACCATGCTGCAAATAGAGGCGCATCGCGACAGCGATCCCCGCTTCACCCCGCGCGAGGGGGAGATCCACAACTTCCACCCCGCCAGCTGAGCCTCCGCTCACGGCCGATGGCAATAAAAAAGCGCGTCACAAGACGCGCTTTTTTCGCTTTGCCTGACAGGAGAGTTATTCGCCCTGCTCGCTGGCGGCAAACTCCGGCACCTTGGCCATGGCATCCAGCACCACCTGAATATCCGCCCCCGGCTTGCAGGCGTTTTCGCTCAGGTGACGACGCCAGGCGCGCGCGCCCTGCATGTTCTGGAACAGTCCCAACATATGGCGAGTCATGTGGGAGAGGTAGTTGCCCTTGGCCAGCTCCTGCTCGATATAGGGCAGCATCATCCGCACCACCTCATGGCGGCTCGGCACGGCATTGTTCTGGCCGAACACCAGATTATCCACCTGCGCCAGAATGTAGGGGTTCTGATAGGCTTCGCGCCCCATCATGACACCGTCGACGTGTTGCAGGTGCTCAAGGGTCTGCTCCATGGAGGTGACACCGCCGTTGAGGGCGATGGTGAGATCCGGGTAATCCTGCTTGACCCGATAGACCCGAGGGTAATCGAGCGGCGGGATCTCGCGGTTCTCCTTGGGGCTCAAGCCGCTCAGCCAGGCCTTGCGGGCATGGACGATGAAGGTGTCGCAACCGGCATCGCGCACCTGTTCGATAAAGGCCTGCAGAAATTCGTAGGAGTCCTGATCGTCGATGCCGATACGGGTCTTTACCGTCACCGGAATATCGACCACATCGCGCATCGCCTTGACGCAGTCAGCCACCAGCGCCGGTTCACCCATCAGGCAGGCGCCAAAGCGGCCATTCTGCACCCGATCGGAGGGGCAGCCGACGTTGATGTTCACCTCATCATAGCCACGCTCCTCAGCCAGCTTGGCACAGCGCGCCAGATCGGCCGGATTGCTGCCACCCAGCTGCAGGGAGATGGGGTGCTCCTGCTCGCTGTAACCCAGATAATCACCCTTGCCGTGGATGATGGCGCCAGTGGTCACCATTTCGGTATAGAGCAAGGTCTGGCGGCTCATCAGTCGATGAAAATAACGGCAATGCCGATCGGTCCAGTCCAGCATGGGGGCGATGGAAAAACGCTGCGCCTGCATAAAAATCATCCGGGTTGGCTAAAGAAAGGGGCGGATTTTATCACAACGTGAAGCAGCCCCAGAAAATGAATTTTGTCGCCGCGCCATGCGAGGCCCTGTGATAGTATCCAGCTAATAGAAAGGGCAATTGCGCGATCATGAATCAAGACCAACTTTTACAACGAGCCGAGCGACTCTGTGTACAGCGAGGGATCCGCTTCACCCCGACCCGACGTCAGGTATTTCGCCTGCTGGCGGCACATGGCAACGCCATCAGCGCCTATGATTTGTTGGCTCAACTGCAGCAAACGGAAGCCAACGCCAAACCGCCAACCGTCTACCGGGCACTCGATTTTCTGCTCGAACAGGGCTTTGCCCACAAGGTGGAATCGCTGAACGCATTTATCTTCTGCTGCCACTTCGATCATGCTCACCCGATGCAGCTGCTCATCTGCGATGACTGCGGCGAGGTGGTTGAGCTGCACGACACGGCGATCGATAGCGCGTTTTCCGAGCAGGCCCATCTGCATGGTTTTACTATTACCAATAAGACGATAGAGGCACATGGCCAATGTGCTCGCTGTACGCCCACTGTAGGAAGTCATCATGAAGGCTGATTTTGTAAATCCGTTCCTGCTCTCTCTGCTCAATGTGCTCTCCACCATGGCACAGCTGGAACTCAAACCGGGCAAACCGAAACGCAAGATGGACGAGCTGGCTCGCGGCGATGTCTCCGGCCTGATCGGCATGGTCGGCCCGCAGACCCGTGGCTCGCTCTCCATCAGCTTCGAAAAAGGGCTGGCGCTGGAGATCATGCGCCGCATGCTGGGGGAAGCTCCTGCCACCATCAATGAAGAGGTGACCGACATGGTGGGCGAGATCACCAACATGGTGACCGGTGGTGCCAAGCGGATGCTGGGCGAGAAGGGCTACGAGTTTGACATGGCCACTCCGGTTATCGTTTCCGGCCCCAACCACACCATCACTCACCGCGCCGATGGCACCAAGATCATGATGCCTTTCGAATCTGATTTTGGTCGTGCCACCATCGAAATCTGCTTCGAGTAGTCACGATGTGGACTGCCTTGAAATGGTTCTTTATCTGCTGGGCGTTGTTGCTGATCCTCTCTGATATCCAGATCAGCACCTCTCTCTACAAATACGAAGACAATCGGGTGGTCATCAACTTCCCCCGCTGGCAAGCCAAGGCGCCGTGGGGCACCTTCGAATGGCATGCCGGGCGCGTTCAGACCCACTGGTATGGTCTGGATGGCAAACCCAAGCCGGAAGGCCCGCGCATCTAGTTCGTCTGCTCGAAGACCCATACCAAGAGGCCAGCATCAGCTGGCCTCTTTTGTTATGCGGACGGGTGAGTCACCTGTTTACGCTGCCTCGGCAGCCAGATCGTCGACCGGCCGCACCAGCATGCCAAGCAGACAGGCCAGCAGGGTTGGCATCAGCCAGGCGAGCCCCTTGTCAAACAGCGGCAGGAAGGCAAACGCCTCCATCTTCATGCCGGCAGCTCCCAGCCCATCGAGACAGCCAAACAGGAAGGCCACCGCCAGCACAGAGCGGAATGCCAGACGCGGGCGACCAAAGTAGCTCTTGAGGAAGGTGACCAGCACCAGCGCGATGGCGACCGGATAGATGGCCACCAGCACCGGAATGGAGAGGCCAATCAACTCGCTTAGACCCACATTGGCCACCAGCGCACAGAGCGCCCCCAGCAGCATAACCCAGTCGCGATAGGCCCAACCGGTCAGGCCGTGGAAGTAGTCGGCACCGGCACAGAGCAGGCCAACCGCGCTGGTAAAGCAGGCCAACGTGATAATGGCCGCCAGAATGAACTGACCCGGCTGACCAAACAGGCTCAACACATAGGCATTGACGATGGCGCCGCCATTGCTGATATCGCTCGCCACCCCTTCAGCACTGTTGCCCAGATGAAAGAGCGAGATATAGACAGCCGACAACCCGACCGCCGAGATCAACCCCGCGATGGTCAGATATTTGAACTGGCTGCGATAATCCTCAATCCCCTTCTGGCGCAGCAAGCCGATGATCAGGGCACCGAACATCAGGGAGGCCAGAGTATCCATGGTGTTGTACCCTTCCAGCATCCCCTTGGTCAGGGCAGCGTCTATGTACTCGCCACTGGCATCGGGCATGGAGCCCTGCGGCGCCACAAAAACCCCGACCGCCAGAATGAGCAGCATCACCATCAGGGCCGGCGTCAGGTACTTGCCGACCGCATCGAGCAGCTTGCCGCGATCGAGCGCCACCAGGATCACCAGCGCAAAGAAGCTCAGGGTATAGAGCAGCAGCCCCCCATGACCGGCATCGCCGAGCCAGGGCTTGAGCCCCATCTCGTAGGCAACCAGACCGGTGCGGGGAATGGCAAACGCAGGCCCCATGATGATGTAGATGGCGATGGCCAGCGCAGTGGCGACCCCTGCCGGCAGATAGCGGGTCAGCTCGGTCCAGCCACCGGCACCACGGCCAGAACTACCCTTGGCTACCGCAATCAGGGTGATCAGCGGCAGCCCCACCGCCGTCAGCAGAAAACCGCACATGGCGGCGACCAGATGCTCACCAGCCATAAAACCGGCCAGCGGCGGAAAAATGATATTGCCTGCCCCCAGATAGAAGGCGAACGTCATAAACCCCAATCCGAATACGTCGGACAACTTCAATGATTTCGTCAAACCCAACCTCATCTGCCTTATCAGCTTGTTCTTGTTGATTACACCCACTGCCTGGCAGATAACCTGACAACCATATGCTCGCTTCCCGCTCTCCCCGACAATCGGATGAGGAGCGCCATCCTGAGCATAAAGAAGAGATATTTGATCTCAATCACACATTAATATCTTGAAACAATTTGCTTGGCCAGAATTAATCACTGAATGACCACAGTGGGGAAGGAGGTGAAGCGCGGCAGAGAGAAAGGAAGCGGGCAAGCATCCGGCAGCAGTGCAGGTATCAACAAACAAAAGAGCCTGCACAAGGCTGGCTCTTTGTTCAGAGAGAAGGAAGCTATCAGGCAACTTCGGCGGCCAGCTTCTCGGCCGGGCGAACCACCATCCCTACCACGCAAGCCAGCAGGGTCGGCATCAACCAGGCAAGGCCCTTGTCAAACAGCGGCAGGAAGGCAAACGCATCCATCTTCATACCGGCAGCACCCAGACCATCCAGGCAACCGAACAGGAAAGCCACCACCAGCACGGCGCGGAACACCAGACGCGGGCGACCGAAGTAACCCTTCAGGAAGGTGACCAGCACCAGCGCCACGGCAACCGGATAGATGGCAACCAGCACCGGAATGGAGAGGCTGATGAGCTGGCTCAGACCCACGTTGGCCACCACGGCGCAGATAACGCCCAGCAGCACGACCAGCTTCTTGTAAGCCATGCCGGTCAGATTGTGGAAGAAGTCGGAGCAGGCGGAGATCAGACCCACGGCAGTGGTAAAGCAAGCCAGAGTAATGATGGCCGCCAGAATGAACTGACCCGGCTGACCAAACAGGCTCAGCACATAGGCGTTGACGATGGCGCCACCATTGCTGACATCGGTCGCTACGCCTGCGGCAGTGTTGCCCAGCTCGAACAGGGAGATGTAGACCACGGAGAGGCCGATGGCCGAGATCAGGCCGGCGATGGCCAGATACTTGAACTGGCTCTGGTAGTCATTAATCCCTTTCTGGCGCAGCAGGTCGACGATCAGGGCACCGAACATCAGGGAAGCCAGGGTATCCATGGTGTTGTAGCCTTCCAGAATCCCTTTCACAAACGGGCTGTTCTGATAGTCACCGGCAGATTCAGGCATGGTGCCCTGCGGCGCCACGAATACCCCGATCGCCAGGGTCAGCAGCAGCAACATCAGTACCGGAGTCAGGTATTTGCCGATGGCGTCCATCAGCTTGCCCTGGTTCATGGAGACCAGCACGGCCACCCCGAAGAAGAGCACAGTGTAGGCAGCCAGACCCGCCTGACCCATATCACCGATAAAAGGCTTGAGGCCCATCTCGTAGGCCACCAGACCGGTACGGGGAGCCGCAAAGGCCGGGCCGATGATGATGTAGATGGCAACCGCCAGCGCAGTGGCCACGCCCGCAGGCAGCAGTTTGGTCATGCCGGCCCAGCCGTTACCAGCCTTGGCGACGGCAATGATGGTGATGAGCGGCAGGCCCACAGCGGTAACCAGAAAACCCAGCATCGCCAGAGAGAGGTGTTCGCCAGCCATGTAACCAGCGAGCGGCGGGAAGATGATGTTACCGGCGCCCAGGTAGAAGGCGAAGGTCATGAACCCCAATCCGAGTACGTCGGACAACGTGAGTGATTTCTTCAAGTTCAACCTCGTCTGTCTTGTAAATTATTGCTTGTTATAGTTTTTATCGGTCATTGACCAGTTTGTTCATATGGGTAAAAAAAAGAGCCCCGCTTGATTTTTCATCGCGACCAGTGGTTTTGGCTGGTCTGGAGCGGGTGCTCGATCTGGAACCAGCATAATGGCATGAAAAAATAGTTCAAGACGAAATTTACATCTTCAAATAGAAGGGGCTGGTCAGTTGGATATATCTGTCGGAATAGGCTCCATCAGCAGAATGGATCACAATATCCCCCCTTTCACACCTGTTTAATCCTCTGCCAAGTCGCAATAAAACACGATTTGCCTCTTTACCCTCTCTGGTGATAACAGCTGTATAACAAATGCCATGCAGATCATAATCCGCCGAGATGCATAAAATTTCATCAGCCATGGCCGTCGGCAGCACCAGTGCCACCTCCCCATTCGGGGCCAGCAGTCGGTCGCAAGCAGCTAGCAGTGCATGGCTGTCGAGGGCGCCGGTATGGCGGGCCATCGCCCGCGCCGGATCGCTAAATGACTGGCCTGCCACGAAGTAAGGGGGGTTGGAGACAATTAGATCGTAAGGGGCGCCCTGATACCCCTGCACCGCGCTTTCGGTGATGGCCACACGTTCGGCCCAGGGGGAGGCGGCGACGTTCTCTCTGGCCTGGATCACTGCATCACTATCCAGCTCCACCCCGTCGATATGGCAGTCAGATCTGCTGCGCTGGGCCAGCATCAGGGCGATGAGGCCGCTGCCGGAGCCGATATCGAGCACCCGGCGCGCCTGTTCGACCGGGGCCCAGGCACCGAGCAGGATGCCGTCGGTGCCCACCTTCATGGCGCAGCGATCGTGATTGATATGGAACTGTTTGAAGGTAAAACCGCGACTACGCCCCATCTGGCCCCCGTCATCTGAAAAAATGGTTGGCGATTATAGCGACTAAGCCACACTCGCCATAGGAGCCGACGAGATAATCGCCTATAATCTGCCGTTTCCTTAATGACCGAGTATTGCCATGAGCCAGTCCTTTGATGATTTCGACCTGCACCCTGCCCTCAACCGGGCTTTGGCCGAGATGGGATTCACCCGCCCCACTACCATCCAGCAGATGGTACTGGAGCCAGCCCTGGACGGCCGCGATATTCTGGCATCCGCTCCGACCGGTACCGGCAAGACCGCCTCTTTCCTGCTGCCGGCGCTTCAACACCTGCTGGACTTCCCGCGCCGCAAGCCGGGCCCCTGCCGTATGCTGATCCTGACCCCGACCCGCGAGCTGGCGCTGCAGGTGACTGCCCACGCCAAGGCGCTGGCGGCCCACACCAACCTCAGCATCGAGACCATAATCGGCGGCGTCAGCCATGAAGAGCAGCTGCCTGCCCTGACCAAAACCACCGACATCGTGGTCGCCACCCCGGGCCGCCTGCTCGAGTACATCGAGAAAGAGGAGTTCGAGAGCCACGACATCGAGGTGCTAGTACTGGATGAAGCGGACCGCATGCTGGACATGGGCTTTATCAAGGATGTGAACCGCATCGTAGAAGAGGCGCGCTACCGCAAGCACACCATGCTCTTCTCCGCCACTCTGGAAGGGGCCGGCCTTGAGAAGTTCGCCAGCGAAATCCTCAAAGATCCGGTGGAGCTGCACGCCGAGCCGCCGCGCAGCGAGCGTCGTCCCATCACCCAGTGGATCCATCTGGCCGATGACGCCGCCCACAAGCTGGCGCTGCTGACCCACATCCTGAAAAACCCGGAAACCCAGAAGGCGATCATCTTCGTCAAGACCCGCGAGCGTCTGGCGGAGCTCTCCGGCCAGCTGCAGGCGGCAGGCATCTCCTGCGCCTGGATCCGCGGCGAGATGGAGCAGAGCAAGCGTATCGAGTCGATCCGCAAGTTCCACGAAGGTGAAGTGCCCTTCCTGATCGCCACCGACGTCGCAGCCCGCGGCATCGACCTGCCGAACGTCAGCCATGTCATCAACTACGACATGCCCTACGGCGCCGACGTTTACGTCCACCGGATCGGTCGTACCGGCCGCGCCGGCAACCGTGGCTGTGCCATCAGTCTGGTGGAAGCCCACGACATGGCGATGGTCGCCAAGATCGAACGCTACACAGAGGAGCGCCTCAAGCGCCGGGTGATCGACGAGCTGCGCCCGAAACACAAAGAAGCGCGGGTACCGGTGAAGAAGAAAAAGCCGGTCGACAAGAAGAAGTCCGCCAAGAAGAAAAAGAAGAAGTGATCGCCTGGCGATAAAGAGAAGGGCCATCCCGCGGGATGGCCCTTCTGCATTCTATGTATCTGGCCAATCGGAGCTGTATTGCTCCGGGCTCGCCACCGCCGTTGCAGGGCTATTTGCAGCCAGAACGACTCACTATAAATTTAATTTATGGGTTTTAGCTGAATGACCTAACCAAAACTTATAGTGAACCTCATCCGATCATCAGGGCATCAATCTGCCCGTCAGACACCCTGTCGGGCCATCGCCCGATCCGGGCAACGAATCCCCCCTGAATGCAGCCGGCCTGTCAGGCCACCGTCTTGCGCATGCCGATATGGGGGATATCGTCCTCGACATATCCCTCCCCCTCAGCCACAAAACCGTGCTGGCCATAGAAGCCCTGCAGATGGGCCTGCGCCCCCAGCCAGATGCTGTGGGTCGGCCAGCGTGCCTCGCACGCCTTGACCGCCTCGCCGATCAGCTGGTGACCGAGACCACCACCGCGCGCCTTGGGTGAAGTCACCACCCGACCGATGGCGGCACCGCTCTCGTCGCCGATGCCGGGCGCCATGATCCGCGCATAGGCGGCCAGCAGATCGCCCTGATAGCCGAGCAGGTGCCAGACCCCTTCGCGGCGATCGAGCCCGTCCAGATCCTGAAAGGGGCAGGTCTGCTCCACCACGAACACCTCGGCCCGCAGCGCCAGCAACTCATACAACTCGTCAGTGGTCAGTTCAGACCAGGGTTTCAGGATCCAGTTCATCGGCAACTCCTTATCAGTTCGGCCTGCCAGCATAATCGTGACGCCAGTGCCCTGCATTAACCTTTGTTAAGTTCTTTCAGTCGCTTGCGAATGCGGCTCAGGCTGATGGGAGTAATGCCGAGATAGGCGGCAATCTGGTGGTCGGGCACTCTGGCATCGAGTGCGGGAAAACTGTCGAGAAAGTGCTGATAGCGCGCCTGCGGGCTGCCGGTGAGCAGCAACTGCTCCTTCTCCTCCTTGATGCGCAGCTGCACCTCCAGCAGGTGCTGGTACCAGTGCGGCCAGCCGGGCAGCTGGCGCAAGTCGGCCAGACTGAACAGCAGCAAACGGCAGGGCTCCAGCGCCTCCACGCTGTAGCGAGCCGGCTCACCACTGAGCAGGTGGTGGAAGTCGAGAAACTCGTCCCCCTCCCAGTAGAACTCCTTGATGTACTCGCGGCCATCCTCCAGCACCAGCTTGGCCCGCAGCAGCCCCTGCTCCACCCTGACCAGCAGATCCGGGCTGTCGCCGGCATGCCAGAGGCAGCTTTTCGGGCTGAGAGTCAGCGGGCGGGCAAAAGAGAGGAGGCGCGCGGCCTCCTCTTTATCTGCGACCTGCGCCCAATCGAAGGGGGGCCTGTCAGTCAGCATGATCAAGCACGGCGCTGACGCACGGCTTCAAACAGGCAGACGCCGGTTGCCACCGAGACGTTGAGACTGGATACCGCCCCCGCCATCGGGATGCTCACCAGCTCGTCGCAGTGCTCGCGGGTCAGGCGACGCATGCCTTTACCTTCAGCCCCCATCACCAGCGCCATCGGGCCGGTCAGCTTGGCCTGATAGAGGTCGTGATCGGCCTCGCCAGCGGTGCCGACGATCCAGACGCCGCGCTCCTGCAGCTCGCGCAGGGTGCGGGCCAGGTTGGTGACCTGAATAAGCGGCACCACTTCGGCGGCGCCACAGGCGACCTTGCGCACGATCGGGGTGAGACCCGTGGCCTTGTCGCGCGGCACGATCACCGCGTGCACCCCGGCGGCATCGGCACTGCGCAGGCAGGCGCCGAGGTTATGCGGGTCAGTCACGCCATCCAGCACCAGCAGGAAGGGCTGGCTCTGTTGTGCCGCCAGCTCGTCCAGCAGGCTGGCCAGGTCGTGCTCGGCGAGCTTCGGCGCCTCTTTCACCCGGGCCATGATGCCCTGGTGATTGTTGCCTTCCGCTTTGTCATCAAGGGTCTTGCGGTTCACGCTCTGCACGCGCAAGCCGAGGGACTCCAACTCGGCCAGCAGGGGTTGCAGCCGGTCGTCATCCCGCCCCTTGAGGGCCCACACTTCGATGAAGCGCTCGGGAGTGCGCTCCAGCAGCGCGGTGACAGCGTGAATGCCGTAGATCAGTTCAGTACTCATTTAGTGCTCTTGGCCTTATCGCGAGCTTTTTTGCCCGGTCGTCTGTTGCTGGGTTTGGCACGGCCACCCTTGGCGGGTTTGCCGCTCTCCTTGCCATCTTTCTCTTTGCGCTTTTCGTGGCGCTCGGCGCTCTTGGCCTTCTCCTTCTTGATCTCGGCCATCTTGCGAACCGCCTGCTTGGCATTCTTGCCGGTGATCTTGAGGGGCTCTTCCACCATCACGAAGTCGATCTTGCGATCATCCAGATTGACGCCCATCACCTTGACCCGCACCTTGTCGCCCAGACGGTAGCGGCGGCGGAAGTTCTCGCCGATCAGCTGCTGGTGCAGCGGGTCGAACTGGTAGTAGTCGTTGGTGAGGGTGCTGACGTGCACCAGACCGTCGATGTGGATCTCGGCCAGACGCACGAAGAAACCAAAGCCGGTGACGCTGGCGATAACGCCGTCGAACTCGTCACCCACGTGATCCAGCATGTACTCGCACTTGAGCCAGTCGGCCACGTCGCGAGTGGCATCGTCGGCACGGCGCTCGGTCATGGAGCAGTGCTCGCCCATCGGATCCACTTCTTCCAGCTGGTAGTGGTAACCACCGCTCGGGGTCCACTTGTGGCGCAGGTTGGCCTGCTGCTCCTTGGCGGTCTGATACTTGATCGCGCGGTGCAGGATCAGGTCGGGGTAACGACGGATCGGCGAGGTGAAGTGGGCGTAGGACTTCAGGGCCAGGCCGAAGTGACCGATGTTGTCGGCCTGATAGATGGCCTGACGCATGGAGCGCAGCAGCATGGTGGAGAGCAGCTCCGCATCGGGGCGCCCTTCAAACTTGGCAGCCAGCTCGGCGAAATCCTTCGGCTCGGGCTCAAGACCGCCCTTGAGCTCCAGACCCAGTTCGGCCAGGAAGTCACGGAAACCGGTCAGGCGCTCTTCGCCCGGACGATCGTGTACCCGGAACAGGGCGGCGGCTTCGTTCTTCTCGATGTAACGGGCAGCAGCCACGTTCGCCTGGATCATGCACTCTTCGATGATCTTGTGGGCGTCGTTGCGCACCAGCGGCACGATGCGGTCTATCTTGCGCTGGGCATTGAAGATGAAGCGGGTCTCCTCGCTCTCGAACTCCACCGCGCCGCGCTGATGACGAGCCTGTTTGAGCGCCTTGTAGAGGTTGTTGAGCTCCTCAATATGGCCCACCAGCGGGTCATACTGCTGACGCAGCTTGGGATCCCCGTCGAGGATCGCTGCCACCTTGGTGTAGGTGAGACGGGCGTGAGAGTTCATCACCGCTTCGTAGAACTTGTAGCCGGACATGCGGCCAGAGGCGGAGATGGTCATCTCGCACACCATGCAGAGGCGGTCAACCTGCGGGTTCAGGGAACAGAGACCGTTGGAGAGCACCTCCGGCAGCATGGGCACCACGAACTCGGGGAAGTAGACCGAGTTGCCGCGCTGATAGGCTTCGGTGTCGAGGGCCGTGCCCGGCTTCACGTAGGCGGAGACGTCGGCAATGGCAACCCACAGGCGCCAGCCGCCACCACGCTTGGCCTCACAGAAGACAGCGTCATCGAAGTCGCGGGCATCTTCCCCGTCGATGGTGACCAGCGGCAGGGCACGCAGGTCGATACGGCCCTCTTTGGCCTTCTCCGGCACCTGCTCGCCGAGACCAGCAACCTCTTTGGTCACCTCTTCCGGCCAGGTGTGCGGAATGCCGTGGGTACGCAGGGCGATTTCGATCTCCATGCCGGGCGCCATGTTCTCACCCAGCACCTCCAACACGGTGCCGACCGCGTTGAAGCGGGCTGTGGCGCGCTGGTTGATGCGCACGACCACGACCTGGCTCTGACGAGCCCCCTTGTTCTCCCCTTCCGGGATGATGATGTCCTGACCGATGCGGCTGTCGTCAGGCACCACAAAACCAACGCCGTTCTCGACGAAGTAACGGCCGACAATATCCGCCTCGCGGGATTTGAGCAGACGCACCAGACGCGCCTCCTGGCGCCCCTTGCGGTCGATTTCGGTCGGCTGCACCAGCGCATAGTCGCCGTGCATCAGACGTTGCATTTCACGGTTGTTGAGGAACAGATCCGGGCCACCACCCTCGGGACGCAGGAAACCGAAGCCATCCTTGTGGCCGAGTACGTAGCCTTTCACCAGATTCAGACGATCCGGCAGGGCATAACACTGGTTGCGCGTGAAGACCAGCTGTCCATCGCGCTCCATGGCACGCAGACGGCGACGCAGGGCTTCCAGTGGCTCTTCATCGGTCAGCTTGAGAACCTTGGCCAGCTCTTCCCGTGACATGGGTTTTTCGTGGCCCTTGATGAGGTCGAGGATCATCTCGCGACTGGCGATGGGATTCTCGTATTTTTCGGCCTCGCGTTCGAGGAAAGGATCTTTTTGAGACATAAGCAGGCCTTAGGGTAGGTGGTAACGGTGCCATTATATCGGAGGGGGGGGCGAATGGCATCCATCGGCTGCCTTTTGGCCAATCTCTCTGTCATACTATCTTCAGTTCGCTGGCATGATGAGACACAGAACTCATGAGTAAGGACACATTTGCCCAATCTGCCGCCTATCTCAAGCAGGCAGTCCCCCTGATGATCAAGTACCAGATCCCCACGACGCCGGATAACTATCACCTCTGGTACAACTACGTTGCGGCCAGCATGCCCGAGCTCAATCAGGCGATCGATCAGGCAGTCAAGTTGCAGGGCACCTGCTCTCTCACCACCTGCGAGCGCCTCTACCACCAATATCTGGCGGCTCAGGACGAGAAGCAGATGGAGGCAATGAAGCTCAACCTCGCCGCCATGGCCAACGAGCTGGGCCACTCCATGCAGGACGCCATATCGGATACCGGCATGTTTCAGGAGATGCTCGACAAGAGTTTTGACAAGCTGAGCCGTATCGACGACGAAGGCTTCAGTCTGGAAGACACCATGGGGATCCTGCGGGATTTGGTGCGCGAATCGCGGGATGTACGCATGTCCACCATGCACTTTCGCAACCAGCTCAGCAATGCCGAAAAAGAGATCAAGGAGCTGCGGGCGGCGCTCAACGAGACCCGCAAACTGGCCAACGAGGATGCCCTCACCAGCCTGCTCAACCGGCGCGCCTTTGACCTTGAACTGGATAGCCTGATCCGCAGCCAGCAGCCCTTCTCGCTGATCCTTGCCGACATCGACCGCTTCAAGAACTTCAACGACGAATATGGTCACCTGCTTGGCGATCAGGTGCTGCGCGCTTTCAGCAAACGGCTGCGCGATGCCTGCAAGGAGGGAGTGACCGCCTATCGGCTGGGTGGCGAAGAGTTCGCCATGCTGGTGCCCCATCGCAATCTGGCACTGACCAGACAGATGGCAGAGAGCATGCGCCGCGCCATCGAGCGGATGTCGATTCTGGATCGCAAGTCAGGCCGACGCATCGATCACATCACCGCCTCGTTCGGCGTGGGCGAGTTCAACGGTCAGGAGAGTGCCGACTGTCTGGTCGAACGAACCGACAAGCTACTCTACAAGGCCAAAGAGCTTGGCCGTAACCGGGTCATGCCACTTCCCTCCTGAGAGCCGTCTAATTGCCGGATCTTCCCCAATAGAAAAGCCAGTCAGATCACTGACTGGCTTTTCTTCATCTCTTACCGGTGCCGCCGGGGTGGAACCATGGCGGCATCGGTCAGACGATTACTGCTGGGCCTCTGTGACCCCTTCCACTTTCACTTCGACACGGCGATCCGGAGCCAGGCAGACGATCAGCTCGCGCTTGGACTTGCTGACACAGCTGTCGCCGGTAACCGGGGAAGCCTTGCCACGCCCTTCCACATTGACCTTGCTGGCCGGGATCCCTTTGCCAACCAGATAGTTGGCAACGGTCTGGGCACGCTGCTCGGAGAGCTTCTGGTTGTAGGAGTCAGAACCGATGCGGTCGGTGTAACCGATCACGGTGGCGACGCCATCCTTCGGACGCGCAGACTCAATCTGGCTGTAGAGGTTGTCCAGAGCCTCGCTGGCTTTCGGCTTCAGCGTTGCCTTGTTGAAGTCAAACAGCACGTCGGAGCTCAGGGTGAACTGCTTCTCGACAATAACAGGCTCGGGAGCGGGTGCCGGCGCAGGAGCCGGTGCGGCAACCACAGGAGCAACCTGACCGAAGCGATAGACAGCGCCCAGCGAGAGCAGGCCGTTGTCCATACGCAGACCAGTGTCGTCACGGCTGCCATACGGAGTGGAGTATTGATACTCAAGGCGAGCAGCCCAGTCGCGGTTGAAGGCATATTCAGCGCCCAGCGCACCTACGACAACAAAGCGGCTGTCGCTTCCCTCGCCGCTGTTGTCAGCCCAGCCATAGCCACCACCTACACGACCGTAGAGGTCCAGGCTCTCGGTCACCGGGAAGCCCAACTTCAGGGTCAGTTGCGCCAGTTGTGCCTTCACGGAGTCGTTAAATGCTGTGCCGGTTGATTTCTCTACGGCATCAAACTTGTACTTGCCCAGATAGTCATAACCCAGCTCAACACCCAGATTCTTGTTAACCTGATAGCCGCCAAACACACCGGCCCCCAGGGAATCATTGGTCTCATTGCCAAGAGTAAAAGCGTTGCTTTCATCAATGCCATAGAAGTTGGACCAGCCCAGTTTGGCACCGCCATACCAGGTGTTGTCCTGACCGGCCGCCTGTGCGTTGGCAGCGAGCAAACCGGTAACCAGTAAGGTAATCAATGATTTTTTCATGTCTTAGCCTCTGCAACTTTATGTAGGAGGAGGTTGATTGATATCACCTCGTCTTATAGGCGCAATCGCACAAACACGATCGCAGCATATCAACGTTAGCCTATTTTCAAGTACCTGATATCAATTAACAAATAACACTTTAACTCAATGACACCACAAAAACAGCAACAAATGTCTGTTATTTGACCAGGAAAGGGATGAATGCATCATTCTGCGGGGAAACGGGCCAGCCTGTCGCTGGCCCGGAAGGGTTGTTACTGACGGATGAACTCGTAGTTCTTCTCGATAAAATCGGCCACACGCTGACCCAGAACTTTATGCACGGTACGAGTCGGGTGCACCTGATCCCAGAACATGTTGCCCTCGCAATTGGCCGTCATGGCCGCCCGCATCAACTCGGGGCTGACCACAGCCTGCGCCAGGATCGGGTTGCTCGCAATGGCAAGCTGCTCCGGCAGCGTCAGCGCAGCCGCTTTCGGCATCTTGGCAAAGGGCTTCCAGACATAGCCACCGCCGTAGCAGGCATGTTCGATATCACTGAGCCCGAACTGCTGCGGGTCGCGCACCATCTCGTCAAACTGCTTGTCGACTTCGAACAGCTTCACGATGCCAAGAGGGGCAAGCTCGTTGGTGAGCGCCTGCAAACGCTGGTTATGGTATTTGGCTACATGGCGCACCTTGTCGACCACCTTCATGCTGTGAGCCGACGGGGTTTGCCCCAGATCAGGAATGTTGAACAGCAGTATCTGTTTGGCGCCATTTAAAACCAGATTATTCGCTGCCGCCTGAATGGTGGCTATCACCCGATCTGCATCCTTCTCCTTGTTCCAGCCATAGGCCAGATAGTCGTTGGCTCCCACCCAAATCACCACCAGATCATCGGGGCGGAACTTGTCTTTTTTCAGGAACTGTTTGATCTCGTACTCCAGGTTATTGATCACCTGATACTTGGGATCCCAGGACCAGAAGCCAAGCCAGCCATTCAGGGGGCCAAGGTGGTTATAGGCCACCGCAGTGGCACCGCCTTCAGCCTCGTTGGCCAGTTTAAGCCCCGGGAAATGCTCTTGTTGCAACACTTCCAGCCAGACTGGCCCATTACTGAAACGCCCCTTGAAATAGGGGGGACTGGAGGGGAGATACCCTTTCATCTTCTGGTACATTTTGCCGGTATCGGAGAGGCTGTCGCCAAACATCACGATACGGGAAAAGGCAGGACGCTCGACCGCCTGAACGGTCAATGCCATCAACCCCAATAAACAAACAAGCCACTTTTTCATATTGTTATTCTCATTGTTCGGCAAGGGTTACCCTTGCTCGCTTTCCTCGAACGGAGATCTCTTTGGGAAGAAGCAGATCTCCACTGACGCCTGATCAAGACGACAGATTAACGAGCTGGCTAAACCTTCACCTACTCTTTCGCGCAATAGAATCGATTGCGCTCACAAAACAGGCGATCTCTTATTCCATTTTCACCCCATTTCGGCTCCTGCCACAGTCGGAAATAGCGCGTGCTTTTTGTGCTCTATCCCCTTCTCGCAAATAAAACGGATGCTTTCACGCTTGTTTCACGCCCCCCTCCGCACAATGCCCCCATCCCAACGACAGGAGCATGAAATGAACAAAGCAAGCGCAGCCATTATCGGAATGTTGACCCTGATGTCCGTATCCTCTTTCGCCATGGCGGCTTATACGGGCCCGATGGAGCAGAACAAGGTCTCCGTGGCGCAACTCAAGGATCTGGCCGATGACAGCTGGGCCACGCTGGAAGGCAAGCTGGTCAAGCACCTCGGCGGTGAAAACTACCTGTTCCGCGACGAGAGCGGCGAAGTAGAGGTCGAGGTAGACGAGAAGGTATGGCGCGGCACCGAGGTAGGGCCGGATGACCTGATCCGCATCCGTGGCGAGGTGGACCACAGCTGGAACAAGACCGAACTTGATGTGGAAAGTCTGGAGAAAGTGGGCGCGGCGCCCAAGGCTAAAGGCGGCTTCATCGCCAAGTAAGGCCGGGATGATCCCTGACTGACCAGACGTAAAAAAGGGCGCTGTTGAAAGCGCCCTTTTTCATTTTCCTGTCTGCCGCTGCGACCCGTTAACCGGAACGGCTGGCAAATGTTCGCTTGAACCCCTTCTCGGCCTGATTGACCTTGTAGAGATAGCGACGAGCTTCCGCCTTGGGATGCTGCTCGGTCAGCACCTGATAGACCGCCTCGGGTGAGAGCTGGTTGATCATCCCTGGCGCCGCCTTGCGATCGCTGGAGAAGGTGTTGAGCACCCCGCCAGCCCCACCGTTATAGGCGGAGATCACCGCATAGCGACGGGATTGGGGATCCTGAATATCCGACAGATAGACAGTCTGCAGCAGATGCAGATAGGCAGTCCCGACATCGATGTTGTAGGCCGGATTGAACAGGTCTTCCCGGGTCGGTTGACCGCTCTTGCCCTTGACCCGCACATAGACGTCACGCCCAGCCGTCGCCGGAATGACCTGCATCAGGCCATAAGCATTGGCATGGCTCACCGCATAGGGGTTGAAGCTGCTCTCGGTCTTGATCACCGCATAGATCAGGCTTTCAGAGACCCCGTATTTGCGGGAGGCTTCACGGATCAGGCTGGCGTACTTGTAGCCCCGTCTGTCTTCGTGGTTGGCCACCATGGGGATATCGACGAAGAAGATGGTGCGAATACCAAGGGTGCGCTTCTTCATTGCCGTGTTGAGCAGGTAGTCGGCGTAGCGTTCGGCACGCCAGGAGGCCCGAATGGGCTGACGCTGATTGTCCACCACCTGGCCATAGAGGAAAGGCTCGCCGCCGGGCATGATCTCCCGGTCGGAGTAAAGATCCACTTCGGCCGGATCGTCCGGTGTCAGCAGGGTCTCGACAATGGCGCGACGCAGGTGAGCACGGGGATCTATGCCAGATACCGTCTCGACCATGATATGGCCGCTGGAGAAGTCGATGTGGGCACGGCTCTTGTACTGATCCGTGTATTTGACGTAGTCATACTTGCCCGCAAACAGCGCCTCTCGCCCCCATATTTCGTTCACGTTATGGGAGAGCGCACTGATCATGTGTTCAAAGCCGCGGATGTCCTTGCCGTTGACGAGATCATCATCCTCATTCCCGCTGGGCTTGGGAGAAGATGAACAGGCAGAGAGAAACAGCAGGGTGCACAGCAGCCAGAAAATTCGGCCCATAGGATCCTCAAACAGGGCGGCAGTGCCGCCCATCATTCATATGCCGCGAGTAAACAAGGGGAGGCTGGCCACCTTTGGCTCCACTCCCCGCTCACAGGTACTACAGCTCGATTGCTTACTGGCTGGGAGGGGTATAACCCTCGATCTGCACTTCACCCGCTTCAAACAGGTAGCTGACCATCTCTTTTTCCAGCAACTGACGATGCTCAAGATTCATCATATTGAGCTTTTTTTCGTTGATCAGCATCACCTGCTTCTTCTGCCACTCGGCCCAGGCTTCCTTGCTGATGTTGTCAAAAATCCGCTTGCCGAGTTCACCCGGGTAGAGTTGAAAATCCAGGCCCAGGCCCTCTTTTTTCAGGCGTTGGCAAAATACAGTACGGCTCATGTTGACCTCTATGGTTGTAGCTCCGGATAGGCGAGCAGACGGGCCGTGGCGGCCGCCAGCCCCACCTCGGCAGGATGGCGTAAGTTATACCAGAGTCGGTTATCTGCTTCCATGAGGCGCAGCGCTGGCGCTGCCTCAATCTCGATCAGCAGCGGCTGGATATCGAGGTGGAAGTGACTGAATGTATGGCGAAAACCAGCCAGCTCCCGATAACCGTGATGACTCAGGCCAAGGGACGCCAGCAGACCATCCACCTCCGCCGGCGAGGCGACCTGCGGGAAGCAGTAGAGCCCACCCCAGATCCCCTGCGGCGGCCGCTTCTCCAGCAGCAGTTCGTCGCCATGGCGGATCAGCAGCATGATGCCATCCCGCGCCGGAATGCTCTTCTTCGGCTTGCTGTTGGGGTAGGCAGTCGGGTTGCCTTGCGACAGCCCCTGGCAATCGGCCCGCACCGGGCAACGTTCACAGGCAGGCTTGCTGCGGGTGCAGATCGTTGCCCCGATATCCATCATCGCCTGATTGTATTGTGCCACGCCCAGCTTGGGAGTGAGCCGGATGGCGATCTCCCACAGCTCGTTCTCAACCTGCTTCTGGCCGGGCCAGCCCGGCAGCGCCAGCCAGCGGGTGAGTACCCGCTTCACATTGCCATCAAGGATGGCGTGAGGCTGACCGAGAGAGAGCGACAGCACGGCCCCGGCGGTTGAGCGACCAATCCCCGGCAGCGCCATCACCTCGTCAAAGCGCTCGGGAAAGAGGCCGTGGTGATGATCGCGGATCTGCTGGGCCGCCTTGTGCAGGTTGCGGGCCCGGGCGTAGTAGCCCAATCCGGTCCAGTGATGCAGCACTTCGTCCACGGGGGCATCGGCCAGCGCCACCACATCGGGGAAGCGCGCCATAAAACGCTGGTAATAGGGGATCACGGTAGCGACCTGGGTCTGCTGCAGCATGATCTCCGAGACCCAGACCCGGTAAGGAGTCTTCTCCTGCTGCCAGGGCAGGCTCTTGCGGCCATGAAGCTCATACCACTCCAGAACCCGGCTTGCGAAGGTTGATTGATTCACGTTGTTCTCATGTCGTTGATATATAGGGAACTCTGCGGTTCCTTCGACTTATTTTGGCTGTTCGGTAGTAAAGCCATTGCGCAATACAGAGCCAGCCGTCTGGTGCGGCAGGGTACGGCCTCGTCACGCCCAAGTCAAAGCCCTGCTGACACACTCGATTACCCCACATTTTCCCGGTCACGGCCGGGCAGCAATGCAGTAACAAAGACGATATACTCGGCCCCACGATTGTTGACGGGAGAGATGGTTTGCAGACTTATCTGGTTGGGGGAGCAGTACGGGATCGCCTGCTGGGATTGCCGCAGGGCGACAGGGATTATCTGGTGGTCGGCGCCACCGTGGAGCAGATGCTGGCGCTGGGCTTTACCCAGGTCGGTCGCGACTTTCCCGTGTTTCTTCACCCCAAAACCCAGCAGGAGTATGCCCTCGCCCGTACCGAACGCAAGCAGGGTCAGGGCTACACCGGCTTTGTCTGCCACGCAGCCCCCGATGTGACGCTGGAGCAGGATCTGCTGCGCCGGGATCTCACCATCAACGCCATCGCCGAAGATGAACAGGGAGAGCTCCATGATCCCTACGGTGGCATCAAGGATTTGGAGAAACGGCTGCTGCGCCACGTCTCCCCCGCCTTTGCCGAAGATCCGCTGCGCATCCTGCGGGTCGCCCGCTTCGCCGCCCGCTTCCACGCTCAGGGCTTTACCATAGCGCCGGAAACTCTGGCCCTGATGAGCGAGATGACGGCCGCTGGCGAGCTGGCCCACCTCACGCCGGAGCGAGTCTGGAAGGAGTTGGAGAAGGTGCTGCTGGGGCCAACCCCGCAGATCTTTATCGAGGTGCTGCGCCAATGCGGCGCCCTCAAGGCGCTCTTCCCCGAGATCGATGCGCTGTTCGGCGTCCCCGCCCCGGCCAAGTGGCACCCGGAGATCGACACCGGCATCCACACCCTGATGGTGCTGGAGCAGGCGTGCCGGATCTCCCCGGAATTGACCGTCCGCTTTGCTGCCCTCTGCCACGACCTTGGCAAGGGAGTGACCCCCAAGGAGTTCTGGCCCAGCCATCACGGTCACGGCCAGAAGGGGCTGCCGCTCATTCGCGCCCTGTGCGAACGGTTCCGGGTACCCAACGAGTGCCGGGATCTGGCGCTGCTGGTGAGCGATCTGCACACCCACATCCACATCGCCTTTGAGCTCAAGCCCGCCACCCTGCTCAAGGTGTTTGACAAGGCAGATGCCTGGCGCCGCCCCGAGCGCTTTGCCCAGCTGCTGGATGCCTGCCGCGCCGACTTCCATGGCCGTACCGGTTTCGAGGAGCGGGTATACGCCGAGCCAGACTACGTGGCCGAAGCGTTGGCAGCCGCCCAGGCGGTGCCGGTCAAAGAGATAGTGGCGGCCGGTTACAAGGGGGAAGAGATCAAGGAGCAGCTCGCCAAAAAGCGGACCGATGCCATCAGCCGCATCAAGGATGAGTGGACCTTTATCGAGGAGTAACCCTCCACCCGTACAAGAACAGACGGCCGTACTGGCGAGGCTCCCGCAGGAAACCTCACCAGTACGGCCGTTTTGTCATTTAGCAGAGTTCCGACTGGCGGTTTACGCCGGGCCGATGCGCTCCAGCAAGCTCATATGGGATGAGCCATCATGGCGCTTGAGGTTCTGACGATACTCGAACTGGCGCTGGCTCTCCTGTTTGAGCCCCAGCATCAGCGAATAGCACATCGCCAGCATGATCACCGAGAAGGGCAGCGCGGCTATGATGCTGGCCGCCTGCAGGGCAGCAAGACCGCCGGAGACCAACAAAATCGCAGCGACCAGCCCCTGACCCAGCCCCCAGAGCGCGCGGTGCGGCACCGGAGGATCCTGATCACCGATGGAGAGCAGGGTCGTAATCACCAGCGTGCCCGAGTCACTGGAGGTAATGAAGTAGGTGCAGATAAGCAGGGTCAGCACGCCCTTGGCAATCCAGCCGAAGGTCTCCCAGTGCAGCAGTTCGACCGTCTTGTAGAGCGCCAGCGTCACATCCTGATTGACCGCCGCGACCACGCCGCCGCCACCAAACAGCTCCAGATTCATCGCCGTACCACCGAACACGGTGAGCCAGAACATGCCGAGCAGCGAAGGCACCAGCAGCACGCCGAGCACGAACTCGCGGATAGTACGCCCCTTGGAGATGCGGGCGATAAACATGCCGACAAACGGCGCCCAGGCAATCCACCATCCCCAGTAAAACGCTGTCCAGCTCGACTGCCAGGCCGAGGTGCCATTGTCTTCGGTGTTGGTCCAAAAGCTCAGTTTGACGATGTTCTGCAGGTAATCGCCGATGTTCTGCACATAGGCGTTGAGGATATAGGTGGTCGGCCCCAGCACCAGAAAGAGCGCGAGCACGAAGACGCTCAACCAGATATTGAGTTCGGAGAGGATCTTCACCCCGCGCCCGACCCCGGAGACCGCCGAGAGGGTGGCGATCAGGCTGATACCACCGATAAGCCAGAGTTGGTTCGTCTGCGATACTTCCATGCCAAACATCTGGTTGAGGCCGGTATTCATCTGGGAGACCCCCAGTCCAAGGGAGGTCGCCACCCCGAACACGGTGCCGAACACCGCCAGCACGTCAGCGGCGTGGCCCCAGAAGCCGTAGATGCGATCGCCGAGCAGCGGATAGAGCACGGAACGAATGGCCAGTGGCAGCTTGCGCCGGTAGCTGAAGAAGGCGAGCGACAGGCCGACGATCACATAGATTGCCCATGGATGGAGGCCCCAGTGGAAAAAGGTGAGGCGCATGGCGATCTGGGCCGCCTCCGGGGTCATCCCTTCGGTAATAAAAGGGTTGCCCTGCAGGTGGTTCATCGGCTCAGCGATGCTCCAGAACACCAGCCCGATCCCCATGCCCGCGCTAAACAGCATGGAGAACCAGGCGAAGTAGCCGAACTCCGGTACCTGGTCGTCGTCGCCCAGCCGGATGTTGCCGAAGCGGCTGAACATCAGGTAGACGGCGAAGAACAGGAACAGGGCGACCACCAGAATGTAGTACCACTTGAACCCGGCAATAATCTGATCCTTGGCCCCGACAAACCAGCTGGCGGCCGTCTCGGGGACAAAGACCCCGAACAGCAGAAATAGGGTGATAACGGTCAACGCCGTCATGGCCATGGTGGGGTTGAGGCCTTTAAATAGCCCTTTGCTTGCTCTCATCCAGCCTCCTTAGTCGTTGTTGAAAAACTCTTCGCCCACGTGATCACCGGCACCACCGATGGCGCGATAGACCAGCTTGCCTGCCGCTTGTTCACGGTGATCCACAAGAGTGACCGAAGGTTGACCGTTCACCGCGTGGCGCTTGCCGAGGAAAATGGCCATGGGCACGCCCAGATTGGAGATACCGCTGGTGATCCAGAGCCGGTTGAAGTCGTAGGAGCCGCCGATGAACTCCAGCTGGGCCAACCCGGTATCGAGGCCGGTCAGATAGAACTGCATGGCACTTTCGTCAGGAAAGAGGTGCACCAGCACATAAGCGTAGCGCAATTCGTTCACCAACTCCTTTAGGTTGAAAGTACCTGTTTCGCTACAGGAGAGCGGCAGTTCGCCGTCGTAGTGGTGAACCTTGAGGTTGTTGGGATCTTCATCGTAGGTGGGCTGATAGCGGACAAAGGCTGACGTATCAGGCAGTTCATAGCGAACCCGCACGACTTTCAGGCCGTTGGCCAGGGTCTTGATATCCAGTTCATTGGTCATGTTTACTCCTCTCTTGTCAGGTTAAACAGCGCAAAGAGGGGCTAAACTAACACAAAATTAATTTGAACATAAACCATTTGAGTAATAACTATATTGACCTTTTTATCTGCCGGGAGCAGAATTTTCCCCCTTTCAACCCGACTTCCTACTCCGACACCATGGAAAAACATGATGAAGTGCTGGTAGCGCTGCGCCAGATCATTCGTGCCATCGACATGCACTCCAAGCGCTTGATCAAGGAGGCCGGTCTCACCTCGCCACAACTCTTGCTGCTCAAAGGAATTGATGAGCTGGGCCAGATCTCCATGCGTCAGCTGGCCGACCACACCAACATGAGTCAGGCCACCGCCACCACCATCATGGATCGCCTCGAGAGCCGTCAGCTGGTACAGCGCGTTCGCAGCGAGACCGACAAGCGCAAGGTACACGCGACCCTGACCGATGCCGGACGCGCCCTGCTGGCCGAGGCGCCGACACCACTTCAAGAGAGCTTTATCCAGCGTTTTCAATCCCTTGAAACCTGGGAACAGACCCTGCTGCTCTCCTCTCTGCAGCGCATCTCCGCCATGATGAATGCCGACGGGATAGATGCCGCCCCGGTGCTGAGCGTCAGCCCCCTGACCGCCGAGCAGGCATAAAAAAAGCTCCCGAAACGGGAGCTTTTTTAGTGGGCCGGCACCGGCGATTACTCTTCCAGGCTGATACCGATGTTGGAGACGCCATCCTGAGCGGCAAAGGCCTTGATGGCCAGAATGCGGTCGCTGTCGCGCTCATGGGCAACCCGCTTGAGCAGCTCGACCTGAAACTCCAGCTCGGCTTCCATATATTCGTGCTCGTAGAGCTCCTCTTCAGTCAGATCCCGCTCTTCCATCATCTCGATAAAACCGGCAACGGTACCGACGGAGGCATGACTGGCATCGTTGGCCTCTTCCCCAACACGGCAGATCACCGAGTTGTAGGCACAGCCCAGCGCCACGCAGGCATCCAGAGCCGGATAGGCACCGTAGGATTCAAACTTGCGGGGATCCGGAATATGGGCTTCGAACTCTTCGAGAATGGCACCCAGATTGACCCGGGAACCCTTGACGGTCAGGTAGTTCCACATCTGATCCAGCGCATGCCGGAAGGCCTCTGCATTGCCAAAGCCGGAGGCCTGACTGAACAGGGCATAGTTGGGGTACATGCGCTCTGCCAGCGCCAGGGTGTAGACGGTCTGTTGCCAAGGCTGTAGCTCGGCCAGTCGCTTATAAAACTTGTCACCAAACACTGGAGTCGGATCCTCTGCAAAATGTGGGGCAGATTGTAGCCCACGAGGGGCGCGGCGAAAACGAAAAAGCGCCCTGGTCGGCTATGTTGCGCTGGCAACTCGGGTAAGATGGGACGAGAGCGGCATCTTGTTGCGCCGCAAATTCTGATAAGGAACAAGAGTATGAGCCAACGTACCCTTCTTTTGCTCAGCCAGGATAATGCTCACTACGAACGTCTGCTCAAGGCCGCCAATCTCCCCCATCTGCGCATTCTGCGAGCCGATAACCAGAGCGATGCCGAGAAGCTGATCGGTGAAGCCCATATTCTGATGGCAGAACCGGCCCGCGCCAAACCGCTCCTCCCCAAGGCGGGAAAACTCAAATGGTTCCAGTCTACCTATGCCGGAGTTGACGTATTGCTCGACCCGGACAGCCGGCGCGACTACCAGCTTACCAACGTGCGCGGCATCTTCGGCCCGCTGATGAGCGAATATGTCTTTGGCCATCTGCTCAGCCTGATGCGACAAATTCCTCTCTATCGGGAACAGCAAAGGCAGCGTCTCTGGCAGAGCCACCCCTATCAGGGGCTCAAGGGGAAAACCATGCTGATCCTTGGCACCGGCAGCATTGGCCAGCATATCGCCCAGACCGGCAAGCACTTTGGCATGAAGGTACTTGGCATCAGCCGCAGTGGCCGGGAGCGGGCCAGCTTTGATCAGGTTTACCAGCTGCCGGCGCTCAACAAGATCCTGGCGCAGGCCGATGTCATCGTCAGCGTGCTGCCGGCGACCCGCGACACCCGCCACCTCTTCAATGCCGCCCGCTTCGAGTTCTGCAAACCGGGCGCCATCCTGTTCAACGTGGGACGCGGCAATGCCGTCCACTCCGGCGATCTGCTGACAGCCCTGCGCACCGGCAAGCTGGCGATGGCAGTGCTGGATGTGTTCGAGCAGGAACCACTGCCCGCCGACAGCCCGCTGTGGGGGCAACCCAACCTCATCGTTACCCCTCACAACAGCGCCTACAGCTTCCCCGAGGATGTGGCCCAGATCTTCGTGCGCAACTATATCCGCTTCATCGACGGCCAACCCCTCGACGGCAAAATAGACTTCGACAAGGGCTACTAGCGCCTGATTTCGCATGCAAAAAGGCCCCGCCAATCTGGCGGGGCCTTTTCATTTCAAGCGGTGACAGGTATCAACCCGCGGCCAGCTCCTTGCGGTAGCCTTTCACCTTGGCCAGGAACTGGCGACGCTCCTTGCCGCTGAGCGGTTCGGCCATCGGCAGCTTGGCAGTCATGGCGTTGACCGGCCGATTGTTGATGCGCAGCTCGTAGTGGAGGTGAGCACCGGTCGAGCGCCCCGTGTTGCCGGAGAGGCCAATCTTGTCACCCATCTTGACCCGCTGACCCGGTTTGACCAGCAGTTTGCTCAGGTGCAGATAACGGGTCGAGAGGGTACGGCCATGCTTGATGACGACATAGGTACCTGCCAGCGGGTGGCTGGTGGCCTTCTGGACGACACCGTCACCGGTTGCCAGCACCGGAGTGCCGACCGGCACTGCAAAGTCGGTGCCCTCGTGAGGACGCACCATACCGGTTACCGGATGTTTACGCGCCGGGTTGAAGTTGGAGCTGATCCGGTAGCGGCTGTGGGTCGGATAGCGACGGAAGCCGCGCTCCAGACTGTTGCCCTGACCGTCGTAATAGTTGCCGTCATCGGAGAGCCAGGCCGAAACCGTCTGGCCCTGGCTGGTCACTTCCACACCCAGCAGCTGGCTGTTGCCGGTGCTCTTGCCCTCGACGGTCTCCTGACGAACCAGCACCTTGAATTTGTCACCCTTTTTCAGGTCCTGGGCAAAGTTCATCCGCCACTGGAACAGGTTGGCAATCTTCTGGATATGGTTGGCCGGAATACCGGCATTACGGGCGCTGACATAGAAGCTGCCATTGATCACGCCATCGTAGCGCTGCGGCTGCCAGTCCACCTTCTCGTTGATCATCGAGGCGGTATAGGTGTCGTCGGTGCGCGCCATCACCAGCGTCTGCTTGATGTTCAGGCGGATCTTGAGCTGTTGCAGGATGTTGTCCTGATCAATCAGCAGCTCGATGGTCTGGCCCGGTTTGAGCCGCGCCAGATAATTCTTGTTGTCCGCATCCAGCACCTTGTAGAGGGTGGTGGTCGAGAGCCCCAGATTGTTGAAGATGGCGGTCAGATTCTCGCCATTGCGCACTCGGTAATCCTGCCACTGCGGCGCGGTATCAACCGGAATATCATCGTCCGGCGTGGCGGGGTCGACCAGTTCGTGATCGGGGATTTCGTTAAAGTCGGTGTTGTTTTCGTTGGTTGCCGTACCCGCGGTATCAATCGGCAACTCTAAACGCAGGGGCCGCTCCAGAATGTCACCCGGAGCCGGCAGCAACGCCACTGCTGACAGGGTCATCGCCGTCAGCATCACCATTGCGTAAAAGTGTTTGCGGGGAACCGGTGGTTCCCAATTGGCAGCCTGTGCTACCAAGGGACGGAGACGTTTCATCCGCTATCCTGTCTTTATATCTGAAGAGTGTGAGTTGCGATGTGGTAGTACCAAATCCGCATAAAACTGTCTGTTTGACAAAAAACGATACAAATAGTTCATCGCAATCTGCATGAACTTCACATTTTATGCATAACCAGCCCGGATGGGCAGAAATGATCGTCTTTTTTAACCATTTTTTCCTATTTTTAAGAACCGGCTCGCCATAGCGCCAGAATAAAAACCGCAAATGTTGCAATAACTTTTCCATGGAGTGGAGATGACGTTATCAAAACTATTGAGCAGGATAATCCTCATCCTGTTTCTGATCGGTGCCATCCTGCTGTTTGTGCTGGAAATCACCACTGTCCGCCAATCCATCATCGACCAGATGTCTGCCAATCTGGAGACTGCCGTCACCGCTCTGGGTCTGGTGCTGCAAGGTACTTTGCTCAACGATGACAAGGTGCTGGCCGAAACCATCGTCAATGCCATGTTCGATGGCGGCTTCGTCAGCTCTGTCAGGTTGGTCGACCCGGACGGACAACTGCTGTTCCAGAAGGTGTTCCAGGCCACCCAGCAAAACGTGCCTGGCTGGCTTCCCTCGGTTATCGGCATGCCACCGGTCAAGATTGAGCAAGAACTGACCGATGGCTGGCGCATGCTCGGAACCCTGACACTGGAAGGTCACAGCGGCTACGCCTACCAGCACCTGTGGAATGCCATCAGCCGTATCGGACTGGCACTGCTGGGTGGACTGGTTGTCTTTACCCTGGTGATCTCCCTGGTCAGCCAACGGCTGCTAAAGCCGCTGGCGCAGATCAACCAGCAGTTAATCCGGGTCCGCAAGCACCAGTTCAACAGCGCCCTCCCCACCCCCTGGCTGCTGGATCTCAAAGAGGTAGTGCTCTCCATCAACCAGCTGGTCTCTGAGCGTAAGCGGGATCTGCTGCAGCAACGCCTCAAAATCACCCAGATGGGCAAGCAACTGCGCCCATCCGCAGCGCAGCCCTTGCAAGGGCTAACCGACAACCGTGGCGGCCACCTGCAAACCTTCGTCTCGACACAGGGCGAGATCACCCTCTACCAACGCTTCCTGCCACACCCGGCACTCACCGCCGACAGCGAGCTGGCCACCATTCAAGCGGTTCTGGAACAGTGGTTGCAGCACCATGTTGAAGGGATCTCGCTACCACTCTCCCTGCTCCACCACCCGCAATGGCAAGCTATAGCACCGCTACTGACCCGGGGAAGAGGCAAGACACTCGACTGGCGCTGGGATGTCACCGCTTTCCCAGCTGAGGGTGAGTCGATATTGACCCGCTTGCAGGAGCAGGGGGTAGAGCTGGCGTTTAGCGCTATTCCGCTCAATACGGAGACCTTCAATCAACTCGATCCCCTCAATCCTGTCTTTGTCTGCTGTCAGCTGAGTGAGGAGCCGCTCTACTGGCATCTCCTCTCGCAAACCATGCATGCGGCTGGCTACACCCTGTTGGCCGAGGCGGGCAGTGGCAGCGACATCGACAAGCTGCGCACCTGGGGAATTGATGGTTATGCGAGGGAGGCACAATCATGAAAAAGCTGGCTATCTTGCTGATGCTGTTCGGCCAAGCCGGAGCAATGGCCGTACCGGCCACCATAGCAACAGGGGGTGAACAGGGGATCTACTATCAGGTCACCAGCGAATTCTGCCGGCTGGCACACAAGACTGACCGGCAGATCAGCTGTGCGCTGCAGGCAACCTCCGGTTCGATGGAGAACCTGCAGCGACTGCGGAGCGGTGAAAGCCGCTACGCCATGGTGCAGTCTGACTGGCTCTATCAGGCCAGTCAGGGTAGCGGCCCCTTCGCCAACGCCGCACAAACCGGCCTGCGCGCGCTGTTTGCGACCCACGCCGAACCCTTTACCATAGTGATCCGGGCCGACGGCGACATCACCTCGCTAGAGCAGCTCAAACTCGCCCCCATCGATATGGGATTAAAGGGCTCCGGTACCCGCCAGACTGCGCTGGCTCTTTTCAACTTGCTGGGCGCCAAGGAGCAGGAGCTCGATCTGAAAAGCATGGCCAATGAAGCCGAGGCGCTCTGCAGCAAACAGATCGATGCCTATGGACTGGTGATGGGACACCCCAACCGGATTGTGCTCGATACCGCCAAGCGGTGTGCCATCCGATTTCTGCCGGTCGATGGCGATCTGCGCGACCAGCTGATCAAGGGGGTCAGGTATTACCAGCGCAGCCAGGTGCCCGCGCGCATCTATCCGGGCAATCTGAAAGCCACCCCCACCTTTGCCATCGCGGCCACTCTGGTGACCAATGCAACCACTCCCGAAGAAGAGGTCTATAACCTGACCCGTTCCATGCTGGCACAGCAGACCAAGTTCAACGAACAGACTTATGGCTACGCAAACATGTTCCATCAGGCGCGCAACAAAACCGGCCCGGTGCTGAGCATTGAGCAGCATCCGGGCGCAGCCCGTTATTTTGCCGAGTTGAAAGCCGCCGGGAAGCTATAGCTGGCGGCGGGGAGAGCGCAACTGCTCGCTGGAGAACCGGGTCTTCATCGACGTCCACTGCGCCAGCCTGTCGGCACTGCCTGCCAGCGTTCCCTCACGGCGGGACTTCATGATCCAGATGCTCTTGGCATCGAAGCTGTAGACAGGGATAAGGTCGGTGCGCTGGCTGCCGGGCAGAATGCGGCTGTTGATGTTGTCGAGCACCAGCGGATCTGATTTGAGGGTCGCGAAATAGAGCGTCACCATGTGGAACTGGTTGTAACGCACCGCCTTGACGTAAGCCAGCCGCAGCTTCTTCTCGTCCACCCCCAGCTCCATCAGGGTGTAGTACTTGGAGATGCTGTAATCCTCGCAATCCCCACCCCGGGCGCCGATAAACTCCAATGGATTGGCCCAGTAGTCCGCCTCTCCCCACAATCTTGGATCATCGCTGTAGGTCAGGTTATTGAAGTAGTGATTTACCAGCTCGATCTTCTGCTGATCCGTGGTGCCGGCTCTGGGCGTCAGCAAGCGGGAAAACGCCTCGGCGCGCTGAATGGCACGCCCGCCGTAGACCTCCTGCAACTTCTCCCGCAGCTCGGGGCTGGCGATATATTCCGACAGGCGGGAAGCCTGCACGCCGGCACAACCGAGTGCCAGCATGCAGGTGGGGATTAACAGCCATTTCATACCGGACACTCCATGTCAGATGCTGGAGGTCAGTATAGTCCCAGACAACAGAGAGCAGGCTCTTCGGGCCCAGTGTCAACGACACTGGGCAAAAGCGTTGGCCAACTGATCCATGAACTGGGGATAACCATCCGGGCCGAGCGGAACCTGCTCACCCACCTCATCCAGCAGCAGCACTCTGGCGCCGGTATTGCGGGCAACCGACTCGATCACCGCTGGCGAGAATTGCGGCTCGGCATAGATGCAGCTTGCCTGCTTCTCCTCCAGCGCCTTGCGGATCTCGACCAGTGTTTTTGCTCCCGGACGACGCTCCGGACTGACGGTAAAGTGGCCCTTGGAACTCATGCCGTAGTGGCGCTCCCAGTATCCATACGCTTCGTGGAATACGAAGAACCCCTTCTGGTTCACCGCTTTCATCTGCCCGGCAATCACCTTGTCTCTGGCATCGACCTTGGCGGTAAAAGCGGCCAGATTGGCCTCGTAGCGCGCCTTGTTGGCCGGATCCTGCTTGCCCAGCTCGCTGGCGATAGCGCCGGCAATCACCTTGGCCTGCATCGGGCCGAGCCAGATATGGGGATCGATCCCTTCATGATGATGCCCCTCATGACCTTCATCATCATGGTCATGAGCCGCATGGTCATCGTGTTGATGGCCCTCATGGCTATCCTTGGTCGCGTAGTTGAACAGCGGCATGCCCGGCACCTGGGTCAGGGTCAAGACATGGGGGTGATTGGCCAGAGGCTTGCTCATGAAACCCTCCAGCTCGGGGCCGACCCAGACCACCAAATCGGCCTCTCTGATGCTGCGAACATCGGAGGGACGCAGAGAGAAATCGTGCGGAGAAGCGCCGGTTGGCAGCAGGACTTCCGGCTCACTCACACCTTCCGTGATCGCCGCGGCAATAAAGCCCAAGGGCTTGATGGTGGTCAGCACCTCCACGGCACGAACAGGCAAACTCACCGCCAGCAGGGCAGTGAAAAAAGCAATAATTCTCATTGGTGAATCTCGTCAGCGGGTGATTGTGTGATAATATAACAGCTTCTATTTTTTGTTATATTATAACTCTCACTGGCTGTAAACCCCGGAGCTGTCATGACCCAACTGGTAGAGCTGAAAGAGGTCTGTCTTTCGTTCGATGGACGCTCAGTGCTCGACAAGGTCTCCTTTACCCTCAATAAAGGCAAAATCACCACCTTGGTCGGCCCCAACGGGGCGGGCAAGAGCACCCTGAGCAAACTGGTATTGGGTCTGCTCACCCCGGATTCCGGCCAGATCATCCGCAACCGCGATCTGAGAGTCGGCTATGTACCCCAGCGCCTATATCTGGATCCCACCCTGCCGCTGACAGTGCGCCGCTTTCTGCAGCTGGGCAAGAAGGGACGGATCTCCATCGAAGAGGCGCTGACCAGAGTCGGTGCCGAAGGGCTGCTGGACAACCGGATGCAGAAGCTCTCCGGTGGCGAGATGCAGCGGGTACTGCTGGCCCGCGCTCTGCTGGTCAAACCCGAACTGCTGGTGCTGGATGAACCGGTGCAGGGTGTGGATATCAACGGTCAGATCGAGCTCTATGACCTCATCGGCAAGCTCGCCGCCGAATTCAACTGCGCCGTGCTGATGGTCTCCCACGACCTGCATCTGGTGATGGCCAGCACCCACGAGGTGATCTGCCTCAATCGCCATGTCTGCTGCCATGGCGAACCGGAGAGCGTGGCCCGCCATCCCGAATTTGCCCGCCTGTTCGGGCGACCGGAGCAGGAGGTGCTGGCGGTCTATACCCACCACCATCACTGCGACGGCGAACACCATCATCATGAACCGCAGGCTCCCGTCATCCGCCTGCCCTCTCGCAACAACGCTCACAGCAAATAGCGCAAGCAACAGGACATTCAAGTGGACAGCTTTCTGTTATACGCCCTCGCGGCCGGCCTCGGCATCGCCCTGCTGGCCGGCCCCCTCGGCAGCTTCGTGGTATGGCGCAAGATGGCCTATTTTGGCGATACCCTCTCTCATGCCTGTCTGTTCGGCATCGCGCTGGGCATCCTGCTGCAGGTCGATCTCACCCTGGCGGTAGTGGTCTGCTGCCTTGCCATGGCGATGCTGCTGGTGATCATGAGCCGCAACCAGCAGGTGGCCACCGATACCCTGCTCGGCATTCTGGCTCACAGTGCCCTGTCCCTCGGTCTGGTTACCTTGAGTTTTATGGATAACGTGCGGGTGGATCTGATGGCCTACCTGTTTGGCGACCTGCTCTCGGTACAACCGATGGATCTGCTCTGGATCTATGGCGGTGGCGCACTGGTGCTGCTCACCCTGTGGCGACTGTGGGATCCCCTGCTCTCCATGACCATCTCGGAAGAACTGGCGCGAGTTGAAGGGGTTCGGGTCGATGTGCTGCGCTGCGTGCTGATGCTGCTGATCGGGCTGGTGATCGCCGTAGCGATGAAGTTTGTCGGGGCGCTGATCATCACCTCCCTGCTGATCATCCCCGCCGCTACCGCCCGCCGTTTCAGTCAGACGCCGGAGCAGATGGCCGGCTTTGCCGCGCTGATCGGCTGCCTCGCCGTGCTGGGTGGATTGACCCTCTCCTGGTATCAAGACACCCCGGCGGGCCCATCAGTGGTGGTCTGTGCCACCAGCCTGTTCGTCCTAAGCCAGTTCAAGAAGGCTTGATACCACGCTAGAGAGGCATGCTCTGGCGTGTCTCCATCATCAGCCACTGGCGTAACCGGTTGATGGCGGGCTCATGGGCCCGCGAGCGCTTGCAGGTAAAGTAGAAGGCATCCCCCGTCTCCAGCTGGTGTACCGGCAAGGCCACCAGCTGGGGATCATCGGGCCGCAGCATGTAGTCATTCACGAACGCCACCCCCTGATCCCAGGCCGCCGCCTCCATCGCCAGCAACACATGGCTGAAGTGGTGCATCCTCGCCTCGTCTGGTATCACCAAGCCACCCGCCTTGGCCCAGCGCTGCCAATCCTCCCCCCGCGCCTTGTAGATGGATTGCACCGAGAGCAGCGGCAGTTGCCAGATGGCGTCTGGCCACTCCCCCTCCACTTGCTGCAACAAGCGGCGGCTGCAGACCGGAAAGAGTCGTTCCTGATAGATAAGGTCGTGGCAGTAGCCCCGCCCGTGGGGTGAGACGGTGATAAAACAGTCGGCCACCCGATCGGAGAGCTCGGGATCCTCCGCTACCATCTCCAGACTGAGATCCAGCTCGGGATAGAGCTGGCGCAGTCCGGCCAACCGCGGGATCAGCCACTTCACCGCAAACGAGCTGTAGACCGCGAGGCGCAGCCGCATCTCGCCGCCCCCGCGCAGCTGCTCGCTGCTCTGGGCAATCTGGCCGAGCCCAGCGGCAATCCCCTCGAAATAGCTCTCCCCCTGCGTCGTCAACGAGAGCAGCCGCCCCTGACGCAGCAGCAACCGCTCACCCAGAAAATCCTCCAGCAGGCGGATCTGGTGGCTGACCGCACTCTGGCTGACGTTCAGTTCAAGGGCGGCACGGGAGAAGCTGAGCAGCCGGGCCACCACCTCGAAATATTGCACCGCGCGCAGGGGGGGAAGCTTCATTATCTAAATATCTCATGGATGGTCATTTTTTATCATTTTACTGGATATCAACCGGCACGCTACCCTCCCCTCATCTGAAGTGGGAGGTGGTATGAATGCAGTGGGGATCGGCATCCTTTATCTGGTGCTGGGCAATATGGTAGCGGTTTTTTCCGATGCGCTGGTCAAGGTGCTGGAGCCGGATCAGCCCATCTTCCAGTTTGTCTTTTTCCGCCAGGTTTCTGCAGCCCTTCTGCTGATGCCCTGGCTGCTATGGTCATGGCGCCGCAACCCGCCGGTGGCCATCAAATGGCACCTGCTGCGGGCCCATATCTGGGCGGTCGGTGTCTGCCTGATGGTGGTTGCCCTCACCCGCTTGCCGCTCGCCACTGCCAACGCCCTCTTCTATGCCGCACCGCTGATGATGGTGCCGCTGGCAGTGTGGATGGCAGGAGAGGCGATCTCGCGCCAGAAGGTGCTGACCGCAGTCATCGGGTTTATCGGGGTACTGATCGTGCTGCGCCCGACCGAAGTGAACTGGGCCGCACTGGCGGCGCTCGGGGTGGCGCTGTCGATGGCGCTCAACAATCTGCTGATCAAGCGCATCCCGCTCAAGCAGCCCATCGCCCAGACCCTGTTTTTCACCAACGTGCTGAGCATGCCCTTCATTCTCGCGCTGGCCTGGTGGGAAGGGGGCGACTGGCAGTGGCAGATGTGGTGGCCCGCCTTCGGATCTTCGGCGCTGATCATGGTCTATGCGGGATTGTGCGTGGTGGCCTATCGCAAGGCGGAGGCGAGCAAGATCGCCTCGGCGGAGTACACCGGTCTGCTGATGGCGGTGGCCATCGGGGTATGGCTGTTTGACGAGCAGCCGGGCCTGCCGCTGCTGCTGGGCTGTATCTGCATCGTCCTGCCGCTCATCGCCATGGCACGTAGCAAGCCAAAACCGCTGGCCGAGCCAGCGGTCTAATACTCAGGGTCGTTTCAGCAAAGGGGCGACCCTTTGCTGCAGATGAGGGATGACCTCCTGCTCGAACCAGGGATTCTTTTTGAGCCAGAGGGTGTTGCGCGGGGAGGGATGCGGCAGCGGCAACCAGCCGGGGCTATAGTCGGCCCAGCTGCGCACCGTCTCGGTCAGCGAGCCCCTGGCCGCCTTGCCCAGATAGCGATGCTGGGCATATTGACCGATTAACAGGGTCAACTCGATATTGGGCAGCAGCATCAACACCTTGTCGTGCCAGGCAGGCGCGCACTCGGGTCTGGGCGGCAGGTCGCCCGACTTGCCCTTGCCGGGATAACAGAGCCCCATCGGCATAATCGCAATGCGTGATTCGTCGTAGAAGGTGGGTTTATCGACCCCGAGCCACTGACGCAAGCGCTCGCCGGAGGGGTCATCCCACGGGATACCACTGGCATGCACGCGAGTGCCCGGCGCCTGACCGATGATCAGCAGGCGGGCACTCTCGGCCCCGCGGATTACCGGCCGCGGCCCGAGCGGCAGATGCGCCTCGCACAGGCGGCAGGCGCGGATCTCTTCAAACAGGCTATCCAGTCGACTCATGAGCGCGATAGTAACAGAGTTTTCCACCAGATCTCGCTTGTGAAAGGGCTGGCCTCTATTTATTATTCACCGATAGATGTTTAATTTAATAAACAGGTAGAGATGAAAAACTGGCTAGGCACGGGCACGGCGACCCTCTCCTTCATCCTCTGGGGGATGCTGCCGCTCTATTATCAGTTCATGCCCGAGGTCAACATGTGGGAGCTCATCTCCCATCGCGTGGTCTGGTCGGTTGTCCTGCTTGGCGGCCTGTTTCTGCTGCTTGGCCACAAGGTGCCCTGGACACAACTGCGTAGCGAGCCGCGCCAGCTGGGCCTCATCCTGCTGGCCGGCCCGGTCATGTCGATCAGCTGGTGCATGTTCACCTGGTGCCTCACCACAGGGCAGGTACTGACCACCAGTCTCGCCTTTTTCATGACGCCGCTGTTCAATATCGTATTCGCCGTCATCTTCCTGAAAGAGCGGCTCACCCCGCAAAAGCATCTGGCGGTCGCCCTGGCGCTGGCGGGTCTCGCCTACATGCTCTTCTGCTACGGCCAGCTCCCCTGGTTCTCCCTCATCATGGGGGCCAACTTCGCCTGCTACGGCCTTATCAAGAAGAAGATCCACTACGACACCGGCACCAGCCTCTATCTGGAAGCCATGGTGCAACTGCCCGTCGCGCTGATCATCATCGGCACGCTGGCTTGGCACGGGGAAGGGGCATTCGTGAACGGGGATCTGGCCGACAAGCTGCTGCTGATGGGCAGTGCGCCCGCCACTCTGCTGCCGGTCGGGCTCTTCTGCTATGCAGTGGCAAGAACCCGGATGAGCACGGTGGGACTGTTGCAATATATCGAGCCCAGCCTTGCCTTCCTGCTCGCCATCTACTGGTTTGGTGAAACGCCGGATCCCATCAAGACGGTCGGCTTCGCCTTCGTCTGGGCGGGCTTGCTGGTAAGTCTGGTGCCGCTGCACCGCCTCAAGCGTCAGCCTCAGGGGGCGCCGCGATAGGACTCGAGGATCTTGTGCCAGGCGGGATCCCGATCCATCTGCTCGGCAATGTCGTTGAGCCGGGCATGAAGTTCGGGACGGGACTTGGGCACCAGAATGTGGCGGGTATAGCTGGACTGGGCAAAGGGCGAGACGAACAGCTTGCCCTCATAGTCCGGGACGTGGGTGAAAAATGCGAGGGCCGAACCGGGCACCAGGGTGACATCGATGCGGCCGCGCACCAGCAGATCGAGATTGGTCTTCACCTTCTTGGCATCGTGGCGCTCCAATTCGCCCCGGGCCGCAGCATCATCGATCCCCAGATAGCGATACCCCTCGACACCGCCAAATACCATCCCTTTGAGGGAGTCAGGGCCACGATAGGTAACCGGATGCTGGCGACTTGAAATGAGCTCGTTGGTGTCGCGCATGATGGGGAAGGTCCAGAGGTATAGCTCGCGCTGGGGATCCCCGACCCAGGCCGGGTTGACCCAGGCGACCAGACCGTTGAAGGCAGGATCCGACATCTCCAGCGCCAGTCTGGCGCGATTGACCAGCCAGAGCTCGATCCTGGGTTCACCTCCCAGCCTTTCATTGAGATACTTCACCAGCTCGCTGCTCAAGCCGGCATTCACCCCGGTATTGAAGGGGGGATGCTGGTGGTAATCATAGAGACGGATCGTCTCCCCCAGAGCCGGAACCGACAACAGCAACCACAACCAGAACCAGACTCTCATCGCACCTCCTTGAGCTGCTTTTGAGTTTGGCACAGAGAACATGAATGAGAAAACCCCCGACCGGGGCTCCGGCATCGCCATCCACCCCGCCCTCCTGCTGGTCAATCTATATGGTGCGTACCGCTGCAGGCCTGCTCTATACCGGGATCAGCACGGCGCCGGAGCGCCGCCTGCGCCAGCACCAGAGCGGCAAAGGCTCTCGCGCCCTGCGCGGCAAAGGGCCACTCACCCTGGTGTGGCAGCAGGAGGTAGGCGACAAAGGAGCGGCCCTGCGCCTCGAATATCACCTCAAGCAGCAGCCCAAGGCGTTCAAGGAGCATCTCATCACCAACCCCGATCTCTGGCTGCCGTGGAGCCTGCGCTGGCTCGCTCCCGGCCACGCAGAACCATAAAGGCAAAGCCGGGCCATAAAAAAGGCCACCTCACGGGTGGCCGACAAAAGGGAGTTCAGGGATAACGACACGACTTGCAGTGATTACAGATAGGTATTGGACCGCCTGCTGCGATGGCTGATAAGCCAGCAGACCACCAGCACCAGCAGCAACCAGGGGGCCAGCTTGATGATCAGGGCAAGCATGCCGCTCAACAGCCCCAGCAGCACAAACACGCCGCTCACCAGCAGCATAGCCACCAGGGTAAAACCGGTCAGCGCCATCACCAGCAACACTCCCAGCAATATGAAAAATTCCAGCATAACTTGCTCCTTACAGGCACTCTGTGCCGCCGGGCTGCCTTGCGGTCAATCCAGCCAGCGTTTCAATTCATAACGGGGCGGCATCACCAGCACCGCCAGCAGATAGGCAGCCAGCGCCAGCGGCGGCACCAGGATCAGGCCGAGCAGGGCCACCACTCGCACCGTCACTCTGGATATCCCCAGCCGTTTGGCAATGCCGGCGCAGACGCCGGTCAGCTTGCGATGGACAAGATCCTTGGGCCAGGGAGTCATGGTTATGCCTCCACCTTCTGACCCTTGAGACGGGCCAGCTCGCGCTCTATCTCGTCATTGAGTTCCAGCTCGCGGAACTGCGCCTCCAGCGAGGGATTCTGCCCCATAGTGGCTGCCTCCAGCTGGGCTTCCAGCTGATCGACCCGCCCCTGAAAGCCTTCGAAGCGGGCCATCAGCTCATGCATACGCTGGTTGTCCACCTGAGCGCGGGCACGAATGCGGCTATGGGCGGTCTGCTCGCGCAGAGTCAGCAGTTTCTGCTTCTCCCGCGCCTCGGTCAGCTTGGCGGCCAACCGTTCGCTGTCGGCGGTAAGCTGGGCCAGCACTTCGGCGACCCGGGCCTTGTCCTGCTCCAGCTGTTCACATTTCCTAGCCTCGGCCAGCTTCTCGGTCAGCGCGGCGCGGGCAAGATCCTCGCGCCCCTTCTGGATCGCGAGCTCGGCCTTGGCCGACCACTCCTGGATCTGCACCTGCAACGCCTGCTGATGGCGCTCCAGCTGTTTTTGCTCGGCGATGACGCGAGCGGCCTGGGTGCGCATATCGACCTGCACCTGCTCCATCTCCTCGATCATCAGGCGCAGCATCTTCTCGGGCTCTTCACTCTTGTCGAGCAGGCTGTGCAGGTTGGCATTGATTACGTCGGTCAGGCGGCTGAACACGCTCATGGTCTGGCTCCTTGTGGATGGGATGGCTATCTCTTCCCATTGCATTACAAGAGCCGTGCCAAGAAAAATTATTGTTGTTTTACAGATAGATGGGGATTTAACGAGGGAATTCAATAACGGTTTATTGGTGAAAAAAACCAATAGCGTGGTGATTTTTACCAACAAAAAAGGGAGCCCGTGGCTCCCTGTTCAATACAGTTATGATGGCGTTCAGGCGGCGTGATGGCGACCCAGCTTGCCATCCAGCTCGGCCAGTTTGGCCTCCATCCGGGCACGGCACACCTCGGAGAGCTCGCGAATGCCGGCGGCACCGTGCTCTTTGCTGCAAACCGGGGCCATCACCTCCAGCAGCACCTCGCCGTTATCCCAGCGGTTGAGGTCAATCTGGCCGAAGTAACTGGAGCAGACGATGGGCACAACCGGCACTTCAGCCTGCACGGCGGTATGGAAAGCGCCCGCCTTGAACGGCAGCAGACCACGCCCCTGCGAGCGAGTCCCTTCCGGGAACATCCAGATGGAGGTGCCGCGCGCCTTGATGCGATCCACCACCTGACCAATGGTGCCAATCGCGCGAGAGCGGTTGGAGCGGTCGATCAGCACGTTGCCGGAGAGCCAGAAGATGAGGCCGAAGAAGGGGAGCCACAGCAGGCTCTTCTTGCCCACCGCAACCACGCCGGGCTGCACGGCACCGGTCACAGTGAAGATGTCATAGTTGCTCTGGTGGTTGCAGACATAGACCGCAGGCCCGACCGATTTCACCTCGTCGGCCACCATCACCTTGACCCGGACCCCGATCAGCGGGCAGACCGCGTGATACATGCGGGCGAAGACATAGACGTTGTTGGGGTGGCGCGGACGAACCAGACAGAGCAGCAGGCCGAACAGGAACCAGAAGATGAGCAGCAGACCAAGCAGCAGCACACGGGCAATTTTGAGCATCGAACACCTCGAATTTTAACTCGGCGCAGTATACTGATCCCCCTTTTAGCGAACAAGCGTTCGCCAAACAGAACCGACCACACGGCGCCAGCCTCAGCGCTCATAAAACGTCCGGCAACTTGCCCCACCCGCCATTGGCCGTTAGGATGTGGCCATCTTGATAAACGGGGCGAGCATGATTCACCAACAACGCGTGGCGAAACGACTCCTGCTGCTGGTCTGCCTGCTGGTGCTCAATTGCGCGGCCCAGCCGCTGGCCCGGCTGGCACTGCTCGATCATGCCCTCACCTGTCAGGCCCTGCCCGTTCAGAGCATCGATGATGAGCAGAACGACGGCAAGCCGGTCAGCCCGCAGCCCACCAGCTGCCAGCTCAATGGCAAATGGCTGAGCGCCGCCACCCTGCTCTGCGTCGAACAACTCTTCTTTGCCGTCGCCCTGCTGATTGCCCTGCTGGCACCACTCTGGCGCTATACCCCTCCCTTACCACCGCCAAGGGTTATTTCACCACCCGAGCGGCGACTTCACCTCACGCTCTGCGTCTGGCGGGAATGATTCCGGCCTTTTTCCATTCGCCGTTACTCATTTTTTGCGAGACCAGACAGATGACAAACTTTTTCAAGGCAGCCCTGCTTATGGCCTGCCTGCTGTGGCAATCCACGGGATTGGCCAGCGATACGGGCTGGCTCACCAGCCCACAGAATGATCACGCCAAGGTGCGACTGCAGGCCGACCGCAGCGCCCCTGACCACACCCGCATCCTGCTCGACGTAGCCCTCGAGTCCGGCTGGAAGACCTACTGGCACAGCCCGGGCGAAGGGGGCATTGCCCCCCAGATCCTGTGGGATGAGCCGGTCGGCGACTTCCAGTGGCGCTGGCCCGCTCCGCGCCACTTCGAGGTGGCCGGACTCAGTACCCAGGGTTATCAGGGGGAGGTACGCTTCCCTCTGAGCCTCAACTACCCGACCGACCAATCGCTCAAGGGCACCTTGCGCCTCTCCACCTGCAGCAACGTCTGCATCCTGACCGACTTCCCCTTTACCCTCGCGGTGGATGGACAGGCTCCGGCCGGTTTCGACTTCAGCTGGGCCAAGGCCATCAGCAATTTGCCCCAACCGCTGCCCGCCGACACCCGGGTCGAGCTCGGTTATCAGCACAACCAGCTGCAACTGCGCGCCGAGCTGGCAGAGGGCTGGCAATCACCGGCCCTCTTTATCGATGCGCTGGAGGGGGCCGAGTTTGGCAAGCCGGTGCTCGAGGTTGAGGGCAACACCCTGATCGCCCGGGTTCCGGTGAGCGATGGCTGGCAGGGGGATGCGCCAGATCTGCGCGGCCAATCCCTCGGCCTGCTGTTCACCAGTGGCGAGCAGGCGTGGCAGACCAAAGGCTCGATTGGCGAAGCGCTCGTATTGCCAGCGCCGAGCCAGCCCCTCTTCTGGTTGCTGGGGGCGGCGCTGCTCGGCGGCCTTATCCTCAACCTGATGCCCTGCGTGCTGCCGGTGCTGGCGCTCAAGCTGGGGTCTGTGCTGCAACATCAGGAGCGTGAACAGGGAACCGTGCGCAAACAGTTCCTCGCCGCCAGCGCCGGGATCATCGCCTCCTTCTGGGTGCTGGCGGCCATGAGCAGTCTGCTGCGCGCCACGCAAGGGGGCGTCGGCTGGGGCATCCAGTTCCAGAGCGCCGGTTTTATCGGCTTGATGGTGCTGGTCACCCTGCTGTTTTGCGCCAACCTGCTGGGGCTGTTCGAAATTCGTCTGCCGAGCAACCTCAACACCCGCCTCGCCACCAGCGGCGGTAACGGCCTCGGCGGTCACTTTCTGCAGGGAAGTTTCGCCACCCTGCTGGCGACCCCCTGCTCGGCACCCTTTCTCGGCACTGCGGTGGCCTTTGCGCTGGCGGCACCGCTCGGCCAGCTCTGGCTGATCTTCACGGCATTGGGGATTGGCATGAGCCTGCCCTGGCTGCTGGTGGCGGCCCTGCCAAGACTCGCCCTCTGGCTGCCGAAACCGGGGCGCTGGATGAACCATCTGCGCATCCTGCTCGGCCTGATGATGCTGGGCTCCAGCCTCTGGCTGGCGAGCCTGCTTGGCAGCCATCTGGGCAACGTTCAGGTTTACTGGCTGATGGCCGCCATGCTGCTGGCCCTGCTGATTGGCATCGTCTGGCGTTATGGCATCCGTGGCTTCACGCTGGCCCTCTCCCTCTCGGCGCTTGTCGGCGCGGCCCTGCTGCTGGGGGGAGCCTTCACCGCGCAGGGGTCGGGCAACGTCGATCGGGTAGTCTGGCAGCCGCTCTCGGAACGCGCCATCGCCGATGCCCTCGCCCAGAACAAGCGGGTCTTCGTCGATGTCACCGCCGACTGGTGTGTCACCTGCAAGGCAAACAAGTACAACGTATTGCTGCGCGATGAGGTGCAAAACGCCCTCTCGGCCCCCGATGTGGTGGCCCTGCGCGGCGACTGGAGCAAACCGGACGACACCATCGCCGCCTTCCTGCGCCAGCGCGGGGCGGCAGCCGTCCCCTTCAACCAGATCTACGGCCCCGGCCTGCCACAGGGAGAGACCCTCTCCCCCCTGCTGGACAAGGCCGATCTGCTTACCCTCTTGAATCAGGCCGGTCTGATCCAGACCAACGCCACCCATTTTTAAGGAGAACTCCATGAACCTGCGCTCCATCGCCCTGTTCACCGCCCTGTTTGCCGGCTCGCTGACGACCCCGGCACTGCACGCCGCCCCCTTCACCCCGGAGCAGGAGGCCCGCATCAAGGAGCTGATCCGCGAGACCCTGATCGCCAACCCCAAGATCCTCGACGAGGCGGCCGACTCCTGGGAGAAGCAGAACGCGGCAGCCCAGGAGGCGCAGCTTGGCAACTTCATCAAGGGCAACAAGGATGTGCTGTTCAACAGCGCCACCAGCCCGCGCCTCGGCGCCAGAAACCCCAAGCTGACGCTGGTGCTGTTCACCGACTACAACTGCGCCTACTGCAAGCAGTTCGATCCCCGGCTGACCAAGCTGCTCAAAGCCTATCCGGACGATCTGGGGCTGGTGATCAAGCTGCTGCCGTTCAAAGGGCAGAGTTCTGCCAAGGCAGCCCAGTACAGTCTGACCCTGTGGCAGCAGGATCCGACCCGCTTCCTCGCCCTGCATGACAAGCTGATGAGCAAGCAGGGGATGCTGACCGAGGCGGATATCAACAAAGCGCTGGCCGCCACCGGCAACGTGGCGCTCAAGCCCGCGCCCAAGGCGACCGAAGAGCTGCGCAACAGCCTGCGCATCGGCACCATTCTGGGTGTGCAAGGCACACCGGCGACCCTGATTGGCAACCAGCTGGTGCCGGGCGCCGTTCCCTATGAGGAGCTGGAGCAGCTGGTGAAGGCCGAACTGGCCAAGCTGGGGTAAGGGATGACCACCAACCCTCAACCCCGCTGGCGACGCTGGGGCAAGGAGGCGCTCTGGCTACTGTTGCTGGCACTGGTCATCTCGACCCTGCTCGATCTGTGGCGCAGCCCGACCCTGCCGGAGGGGGCGATGAGCGCCCCCGTCACCCTGCAGGATGGCACCAGTACGGATCTGGCCACCCTGAGCCGCGGCAAGCCGCTGCTGGTCTACTACTGGGCCAGCTGGTGCGGGGTGTGCCGTTTCACCACCCCGGCCGTGCAACAGCTCTGGCAGGAGGGGGAAAACGTGCTGACGGTGGCGCTGCGCTCCGGCAATTCCGAGCAGTTAGGCAAGGGGATGAGCAAGAAGGGGCTCACCTTCCCGACCCACAATGACGAGTCGGGAGCGCTGGCTACCCAGTGGCAGGTGGGCGTCACCCCGACTTTCCTCGTCATCAAGGATGGGACGCTTGTGAGCAGCACCACCGGCTGGAGTTCGAAGTGGGGCCTGCTGCTGCGGCTCTGGTGGGCGTCGCTCTAGCCACGCAACATCATTGCCTGCAACAGGGTCATCCCACCGGATGGCCCTTTTTTATGTCTGACATTTTTATCCCGACATCAGGCGGGGAGCTGCATCCCGCGTACCTGCTCCAGCACGGCAGTTACCGCCATCGAGCGCAACGCATCGGGGGCGTAGCAGAGCCCCACCCGCCGCTTGAAGGAAGAGGCCGCCAGCTCGGCGACTGTACAGCCGGGCGGACAAAGCGAACGGGGCAACCAGGCGATCCCCGCCCCGGCGGCCACCATGGTAGCCGCCAGTCGCAGCGACCCCGCCCGCCGTGGATAGGGGGGCGCCTGATTACCGAGAATGGCGATCAGCCGCAGGTGGGAGTCGTGGCGCGGGCAGGTGACCCAGGGTTCATCCGCCAACGCTGCCGGGGTGAGCGCCCCCTTCCCTGCCAGCGGGTGATCCGGCGGTAGCACCAGCACGAACTCCTCCTCCAGCAGGGGGATAAAGAGCTCGTCGCCACAACGCAGGGATTCGCACCCCAGCCGTACATCGCCACAGCAGCCCTCCTCCAGGGTCAGCAGGATCTCCTCGTGGGCGAGCGCCCCTTGCACCAGCGCCCCCACCACGCCATCACCCAGATCCGCCTCAATCCCCACCGTCACCTCCAAACAGGGGGAGGTTTCACGAAACTCGCGGGCGAGGGAGTCGGTATCGGCGATCAACCGCTTGGCGCGGGGATAGAGCCGGTGCGCCGCTTCGGTCCCCTCCACCCCGCGCGCCTGCCGCATAAACAGGGTCACCCCCAGCTCATCCTCCAGCGTCTTGATAGTGGTGGAGAGGGTGGGCTGGGTAATGAAGAGGCGGGTGGCCGCCGCCGTGATGTTGCGCTCCTCGAAGACAGCCACAAACGCACGCAGGGTTCGCACATCCATAGAATTCACCTATACCAGACAGTCATAAAAGCCATTTTTCACGGCGACACGGGGCAAATATAGTGGTTTACCTGCCACAAGGCATCTCAATTCCCTATATCAGTGTCTATCAACACCGTCAGGAGCCATCATGCGCCATCTCTCTGTCATCGGCCTCGGGGCAATGGGCTCCGCCCTCGCCACCACCTTGCTCAAGGCGGGCCATCCGGTCACCGTCTGGAATCGCAGCGCCGCCAAGGCGGCCCCGCTGCAAGCGCTGGGTGCGACACTCGCCCCCTCGGTTGGCGCAGCCATCGCAGCAAGTGATATCACCCTTGTCTGCGTCGATAACTACGCCGTCAGCCAGCAGTTGCTGGATGAGGCGAGCGATGCGGTGGCGGGCAAGCTGCTGGTGCAGCTCTCCACCGGCAGCCCGCAGGGGGCCAGAGCGCTGGAGAGCTGGAGCCACGCCCGCGGCGCCCGTTATCTCGATGGCGCCATTCTCTGCTTCCCGGATCAGATCGGCACCACTGACGCCAGCATCATCTGCTCGGGGGCCAGCACCGCCTTTAGCGACGCCGAGCCGGTGCTGCGCCTGCTCGCCCCTACCCTCAACCATGTGGCCGAGGCGGTGGGCGCCGCCGCGGCGCAAGATTGCGCCGTCGCCGCCTACTTTGCCGGTGGTCTGCTCGGAGCCCTGCACGGCGCGCTGATCTGCGAGGCGGAAGGGCTACCGGTGGCCAAGGTGTGCGCCCAGTTCAGCGAGCTCTCCCCCATTCTCGGTGGCGATGTGGCCCACCTTGGCAAGACGCTGGTGAGCGGCGATTTCGATCACCCCTACGCCAGCCTGAAAACCTGGAGCGCCGCCATCAGCCGCCTCGCCGGTCATGCCACCGATGCCGGGATCGACAGCCGCTTCCCGCGTTTTGCCGCCGATCTGTTTGAGGAAGGGGTGGCGCAAGGGTTTGGTCAGCAGGAGGTGTCGGCCCTCATCAAGGTGCTGCGGGCACGCAATGGAGCGGCACAATGAACGAGCTGACCAACCAACCCCAAATTGCGCTGGTCACCGGCGCCGCTGGCGGGATTGGCCGCCAGCTCTGCATCGGGCTGGCCGAGGCGGGTTATCGGGTGATCGCCACCGATCTGGCCCCTCACGCTTTCGACCATCCCGAAATCCACTTTCATCCGCTCGATCTGCGGGACGAGCAGGCTATCACGCGTCTCTTTGCCGAGGTGCGCGCGCAGCACGGCGGCATCCATCTGCTGATCAACAACGGCGCCATCAGCAAGTTCCACACCCGCTTCGAGGATCTGAGCGCAGCCCAGTTCGATCAGGTGATGATGGTCAATGTGCGCGGCGCCATGCTCTGCGCCCGCGCCTTTGTGCAGGCCAACCGCGGGTTGTCCTATGGCCGCATCATCAATATTGCCTCCACCCGCTGGCAGCAGAACGAACCGGGTTGGGATGCCTACGGCGCCTCCAAGGGGGCGCTGGTCGCTATCACCCAGTCCCTCGCCAACTCGCTGGCCGACTATCCCGTCACGGTCAATGCCATCAGTCCGGGCTGGATCCAGGCGGAGGATTACCACACCCTGACCGAGGCGGATCATCGCCAGCACCCGAGTGGCCGGGTCGGGCGCCCCGACGACATCACCCGCGCCTGCCTCTTTCTGGCGGATCCTCGCAACGACTTTATCAACGGTGCCAATCTGGTGGTCGATGGCGGGATGAGCAAGAAGATGATCTACCACACCTCCGCCTCCTTCTGGGAGGAGTAACCCCTGCGGCGGCAGCCTCGCCCCGGCCTGCCGCCCGCTCCTTTTCTGCCCGTTTTTTCATCGCTTTTGCCCCGCCGCCCTTGCACTGGCCAGACCGACTGGCAACAATAGGCACTCAACTGACCCCTCTTCATCTAGCCCGTTAATTGATCGCCCAACTCATCGCGTTGGCGGACTGTTTCCGTTAAAATGACGGGTTTTTGCCGTGCCTGGTTTGCCAATCCCCACCATCAGGCACTCGCAGCGTGAATCCTATGATGCCAGTGATGCAGGATCTGCCATGAACAACTACTTTCGGGTGCTGGGCGTCAAGTCCAACGCCAGCGAAAACGACATCAAGAAAGCCTATCGTCGGCTGTCTAACCAGTACCACCCCGACAAGCTGCACGGGGCCAGTGAAGAAGAGAAAGAGCAGGCAGCCATCAAGCTGCACCAGGTAAAGCAGGCCTATGAAGTGCTGTCCGATCCGAAACAGCGGGCCGCCTTTATCAAGGATTTCAACAACGTCATCGTGACCGACCCCGCCTCCGCCATGCAGGAGATGTGGGATCAGTTCTACCCCTGAAACAGCAGGCAGAAAGAGCAACTATGCAAAAGAGATGGGACCAGGCGCGGCTCAAGTCGCTGCAAAGCGATGCCAGCGAAAACATCGAATCCTACCGGGATCAGGACGACCCCAAGGGGCTGGAACAGTTCACCGACCAGATGAAGAGCCTGCTGCTGGCCGACATGAGCATGCTGGAGTTTATGCCCGAGTATCTGCCGCTGGCCCTCTATGGCCGGGTGCAGTTCCCGGCCAAGGCCAAGTCGCAGTGGAACAAGTGGCTCGCCAGCGGCGAGCAGCCTAGCTGGGACGAGTTCAAGGTGAGCGTAGGCTTCAACAACGCTGCCCTGCCGCTGGTCAAGGCGGTGCGGGCCCAGAGCGAAGATCAGCTGATGGAAGCCTGCGCCGTGCTGTTCCTGCTCGATAACCCGCTGCCGCGCGGCAGCCACCGCAGTGATGACGAGTATGAGCTACGCGACGAAGAAGATGAAGACGGGGAAGATGCCGACGCCGACTACCATGGTGGCAGTGACCGCTATGGTGATGACGACGGCGATCAGGATATGTACGACGAAGTCCGTTTCTAATTGGGGCAAGGCATGAGCAACAGTCTGATAGAAATTACCGCCATCGAGATCAAAGAGCTGGCCGTTATCGAGCCGAAGCAGGCCAGCGAGAAGTTCGAGCTGATCGCCAAGACCATGTCTGACGACCAGCTGGCAGAAGTGATTGAAAACATTGATATTGTTACCCTGACCCAGATTAACGGCCAGCACGATATCTCCTTCCCCTCCATCATCTCCGAGCTGATGACCCCGGAGCGGATCCGTGACATCGTCTGCCAGCAGCCGCTCTACTGGGAAGAGGCGATCAAGAACAACGCCGACGAGCTGCAACAGCACACCTTCGACTTCCTCAACTACCTGATCCGCACCCAGGATAGCGAAGCCAAGCAGCGCGAGATCCTCGAGTGCGTGGCCGAAGACCCGGCCGGTCTCTTCTACCTTGCCATCCCCTTTATCGAGTTCTATCGCGGCGATCGCTATGAAGAGGACGAAGGGTATCGCGACGTGCTGCACGCCGAAGAGGAAGATCTCGAAGAGTCCCTGCGCTACAGCGAGCGCCAGCAGAGCGAGGATGTCCACGACTACGCGCTGGATGACCCGCGCAGCCTCTTGATGCTCATTCGCGAGCTGGCCCCCGAGGTGGAGAAAGCCATCAAGGCGCTGCTGCGCAACGAGCACTCCACCTGGGACGGCATCATCAACAAGTTTGCCGCCGAGCTGGTGATGCAGGCCAAAGAGAAGAACAAGGTCGAGGAAGACGAGTACGGCGACGTCGACGACATGTTCAGCTTTCTGGATTAAGGAGCCCATTCATGCAGTTAGTCATTCGCGATGCCAACCAGGGCCCCTTTCTGACCCAGGTGCTGCGCTTTGGCCGCGACAATGAACGTTTGACCGAACAACAGCTGGCCGCCATCAAGGGCAAGGCGGTGCTGATGAGCCTCAAATTCGCCGACAAATACTACAACAAGTACAAGATGCACCTGCTGGAGCAGGCCGCCCACGACGTCATCGGCGTGGTGAGCCTCGGCCTGCAGGAGCTCTCGGCGCGGGATCCGGCCAAGGCACTGGCGCTGCTGCAGGCGCCGGAAGGCCCCATCAAGCCGTTCCAGAAGGGCTGGTCGATGCTCATCACCGTCAGCCCCAAGCAGGCTGGCAACAGCCTCTACGGTGATGTGGATGCGCGGCTCTTGGACAAGATCTCGAGCCCGCCCGATGTGGAGGAGTGGCAAGGGTGGCAGGAGTACGAGAAGGCGCTGACCGAGCACAACAAGAGCCGCCTGATGGAGCTCATCGACCAGCACTTCTTCGCCTGCGAGAGCGATCACCCCACCATGGAGGACAAGCTGGCCGAAGCGCTGCTCTACCGCATCCTCTGTGGCAAGGGCAGTGGCGCCGCCCCGCTCAAGGTGAAGCAGGATCTCAAGCGCAAACTGGCGCGGGAGATTGAGCTCGACGAGGGCTGGTATGACACCGACTACCTCGCCGCCCAGCTCGCCCTGATGCTAAGCGCGCTGCCCGCCGACATGGCCGCCGCCCTGCGTCAGGAGCTGAGCCCGGGCTTTGTGCCCAACCTGCTGCACACCCTCGGCTTTGTGCGCCAGTACCAGCTGCTGCAAAAAGAGAATGCCTCGCCGGAGAAGCTCGACAACATCGAGATGCGCGCCGGTCTCAAGCACCCGCTGCTCGGCTGGCCGCTCTACCACGACTTCTAACGGCGCATTGTCGTCGTCCATCCAGTCACACCACAACGCCCGGCCCGCCGGGCGTTGTTATATCTGCTGCTCAGTGTGATACCGAAAATACTGGGCGAATCATAACGGCTGGTCATGTAAAAAATTTAATAGCCTCGATTTTTCTAATCTACACATAACATCTATAAATATTTAAAAAACAAGATGAGGAGTTATTTAATTCCTTTTCTCATTTCTATAACATAGGTGGCATTGTCTACCAATGCTGAATCAAAGTTAATTTACACATCTATTTTCAACTAACGTTTATATGAGGGTTATTATGAAAATAAAATATGTTGTTATAGCAATTAGCCTCTTCTTATCACACGGTGTAAACGCAGGTCCCTATGGCGATGATTTGGCAAAATGCCTCATAGAATCAACCACAAAAAATGATCGCACATCCCTTGTTCGATGGATGTTTGCCTCCGCAGCGGCACACCCGGCAGTGAAATCTATCGCAAACGTGTCACAAAAAGAGCTGGATAATGCAAACGAAACAACGGGCAAGCTATTTACAAAAATATTAACAAAGACATGCCGAGAACAGGCATCAAAAGCTCTCGCTTATGAAGGAACCGCAACAATTACGACCAGTTTCCAATTACTGGGACAGGTTGCCGCAACCGAGCTATTCTCAAGCCCCGAAGTACAGAAAGCAATGTCTGGCCTCGAGAAGGGTCTTGATAAATCAGCGCTTTCAAAATTGGCACCACAATAAAGCAATCAATAATCTATACAATGGTCCGACTCCATTGCCTTAACGCTGTGGAGTCGGGATACCAATCCATCATGCCTTTCACCGCTCCTCATTTCACTCCTTCTCTCCCGATATTTATTCACTCAATGCTTATGGCGAATAAACGACCAACGACGCAACAGCCGGGGTTCAGCTGCGTAACGGGGTGAAAAACGGGACGCAAATCGCATTAAAAAGCCGAAACAGGCACTAAATGATCGACCAGATCACATTTCTCCTATGGTAACGACGTGGACGCTCGGGTGCTAATGACGCCCAAAACACGCATAAAAAGGCGGAATAGATCAATAAAAAGCAATTAATCACCTCAGATTAAATTTAAGGTATGGCAATTTGATCGAGCTGGCCGCTAAATGACAGACCGGCCTTCAGACCAGCATGGAAGCGCATAAGGCTAGCCGGCAGCAGACCGGTACGCTCTCAGGACGAGTTATGACTTTCTTCTCTCACAGGAGACAGACCGTGAGCGCTTCGAATCAACACCTCACCATTCCCCCCGGCTCCGGGGCGCTGTTCTTTATCCAGACCTTCTCGACCCTGGGGTTTGCCGTGCTCTACTCCACGCTGGTGCTCTACGCCACCAAGCGGCTCGGCTTCAGTGAATCCCAGGCCAACGCCATGATGGGGGTCTTCGGTGCCTTCAACTATGGCCTGCACCTGTTTGGCGGTTATCTCGGCGGGCGCTACCTCAGCAACCGCAACCTGTTCGTGATGGGGATGGTGCTGCAGGTGATCGGCTGCTACTTCATCGCCGAGATGGGGATCACCGGCCTCTACTGGGGGCTCGCCATGTTCCTCACCGGCAGCGGCCTCAACGTCACCTGTCTCAACATGATGCTGACCCAGCGCTTCGCCCCGGATGATCACCGCCGCGAGAGCGCCTTCCTGTGGAACTACGCCGGGATGAATCTGGGCTTCTTTATCGGCTTCACGGTGGCGGGCTACTTCCAGCTCACCGAGGATTACCGCACCCTGTTCCTGTTTGCGACGCTGGGCAACATCATCGCCATCATCGCCACCTTCGCCTGCTGGCCGATTCTGGCGGATATCAGCACCCCGCTGCGCCACGTTAAAGGGAGCGGCTTCTACCGCCGCATGCTGGCCGGGATCGCCATTCTGGCCATGCTGGTGCCGGCGCTGCGCCTGCTGCTGACCCACGCCAGCTTCAGCGGCAGCTTCGTGCTGATCCTGGGGGCCGTGGTGCTGGTGCTGCTCTGCGTAATGACAGCCCGCCACCCGGACGCCGCCGAGCGCAGCCGCATGGTGGCCTACCTGATCCTCGCCCTTGGCTCCCTCATCTTCTGGTCGCTCTACCAGCTGGCGCCCATGGGGCTGATGCTCTTCTCCGAGCACAACATCAACCTCAACGTGTTCGGGCTGCGGGTCGCCCCCCAGTGGATCCAGAACATCAACACCCTCGTCATCGTCATCGGTGGCCCGCTGATGGCGCTGCTGTTCAAGCGACTGCGCGAACAGGGGTGGAATATCGACATCCCCTCCCAGTTTGCCGCCTCCCTGTTCGGCATGGGGCTCGGCATGCTGGTGTTGCCGCTCGGCATCCATCTGGCGGGGGCCGACGGGCTGGTCGCCTTCAAGTGGATCGCCATCAGCTATGTGCTGCAGAGTTTTGGCGAGCTGCTTATCTCCCCCATCGGTTACGCCATGATTGGCAAGCTGGCCCCCGCCAGCCTGCAAGGTCTGCTGATGGGCTGCTGGATGATGGTGACCGGCGTTGCCTCCGTGCTGGCGGGCTATGTCTCCAGCGCCATGCCGCAGAATATCGGCAGCTCTCCGGTGGCCACCAATCCGGGTTACAGCTCGGTGTTCAACATGCTGGGCTGGGGCTCGATGGCGGGCGGGATCGTCCTGCTGTTGCTGGTGCCCCGCCTGCGCCTGCTGATCGCCTCGAAAATCACCCCGCAACCGGCGGCGACAGCTATCCCCGTCTGATGGGCTTGCACCGCCTGCAATAATGGCGGCGTGATCAACAGGCAAGAACAAGGGCCCCGCAACTCCGGTTGCGGGGCCCTCTTTTACTGACCGTCAGGCAATAGACCGAGCCGTAGCACTGCCTTGGCTTTCCTCTGATAGTTCAGACCTGAAATCAGCAGCCACCCCTGTTTCAGGCGAAGTCAACGATCCCCAGCTGCTTGGCCATGGCCAGCTCGTTGCGTTCGACAATCTCCTCCACCACCTTGCCCTCGGCGTTGAATCTGAAATAGGTCAAGGCACTCCAGGTCACATCCTTGCCAGTAACATCGAATCCTTTCCAGGTATTTGAGCCTTTGGCTACGTGGGTCAATGCAACGAATACCTCGTCTTCCGAGCTCATTATTTTCTGAAAGGTGGTTTCAATAGACTCATAACGGTCGACCACACAGGCTGACAATGACTTTTTAAATTGCTCAAGGGTGGTAATAGGCTCTGCGCAGTCAGGTCTGAATATACAAAGATCTTCCGAGAAATATTCACTCACCCGTTCAACATCCTTGCCATCTACGCAATATTTAAAGTAATTAATGACTGTATCGACGTTATTGCTCACAGGCGACTCCCGTTTTATTAATTGACATCCAATTTAACTAGAAAATATGATGCATGGAATATCTGTTACTGCCAGACGGGGCCATAGTACAAATCCGGCAGGAGATGATAAATGCAATAACAGGAAATCTCTTTTATAAAATCAGGAAAAATCCATGGATAGATGGACTGAATATGAAGTCTTTGTGCAAGTGGTCGAATTGGGGAGTCTCAGCAAGGCCGCAGATGCACTGGGCTTGTCCAACCCTGCAGCCAGCAGGCATCTGGCCGCACTGGAGCAGCGACTCAATGCACGGCTCGTCGAGCGAACGACCCGGCGCCTGTTTGTCACTGAAATCGGTGAGCACTTCTATGCCCGCTGCAAAACAGCGCTGAATGAGATGCGAGAAGCCATCGATGAAGTCAGTATCAAAACGGGAATGCCAACCGGGGTCTTGAAATTGACGGCTTCGCTGTCACTGATGCTGAATGTCATCTCCCCCTTGATACCGAAATTCATGGCGAAATATCCCGGCATTCAGGTCGAGTTGATTGCCAATAATCGCTATCTTGATATTATCGAAAACAATATCGATATCAGTATTCGCTCAAGAGAGTCTGAGCCGGACTCCAGCCTTATTATTCAACCTCTGGCCACTGCACCACGTATTCTGGCGGCCTCTCCGGAATATATTGAGCATTATGGCGAACCGGAAACGCCACACGATCTGAAAAAACACCAACTGTTGCTCTACAGCTATCACAATCCCGGAGAGCTGACCATGATGAAGGGCTCGATAAAATTACGGGTGCCAACCACTCCCACCATTGAGTCCAACGACGCCCAGATCCTGCTCGCCAATGCCAAAAACGGCATGGGGATCCTGGCACAGCCCGTTTATGCCATTTATGACGAATTACGCAGTCAGCGTCTTAAACCTGTACTCACCGACTGGACACTGCCCGATCTCTCCATCGGCATGGCCTATGCAAACAGAAACTTTATTCCGTCCAAAACCAGAGTGTTTATCGAATTTATCAAGGAGGAGTTTCAACAGTTCAATTATGAGCAGCGCTGGCGCAACGTCAGCGCCTGCTGATCGTCTCGAAAATGGCCCCGCAATCATGGATGGCGGGGCCTCTGCTTTTGGCGAGATGGCGGGTTCGTTTCTGGCTGGCGGTGCGACGCCTATGGTTATTTTTGCACCAAAACACCCCATCTATTTTTTACTGTCGCACTGATGAAACAATCGCGCAGATCGGGGGGTAAGGGGAATCGGCACAGCGTCAGCCGCCCGGTAGGTATTTCCCGCCGACAGGGGTAGGATGAGTGAAGTCGGAGCCATATAGCGACCGCAGTTATCGGAGTCGCCCTATGCCGCCCGCCATATACTCAAAGCCTTGTGAGCCAGACTCACCACGATAAGGAGAGACGAGATGTATATGTTTTTACCCTTCCTGCTGGCGCTGATAACGGGGATCAGCATCTTGCTGAACAAGCGTGGCGCCTCTTATCTGCTCTGGGCTCTGTTGCTGGTGGTGACCCTGCTCTCCTTTATGCACCATGTGACCGACCCGCTCACCCTCTCGTTCTAGGAGCCCGCCATGAGCCTTTCGACCTCTGCCACCGCCGCGAAGAGTGATCTGCCCCAGCTGCTCGATACGCTGGGGCTGGCGGGCATCTGCCTGACCCTGATCGTCGCCTTCTATTACCAGCTCTATCTGGCCGAACTCCCCTGCCCCCTGTGTTTATTGCAGCGGGTCGGCCTGGTCGTCGCCGGTTTCGGCTTTATGTTCAACCTGCAATTTGGCGCAAAAGGGGCCCACTATGGCATCGTGATTATCGGCGCCCTGACCACCGCCATGATCGGCGCCCGGCAGGTGCTGCTGCATATTCTGCCCGGCGATCCCGGCTATGGTTCCACCTTTCTCGGGCTGCACTTTTATAGCTGGTCGCTGGTCAGCGCCCTGCTGATCATCCTGGCTGTCGCCCTGATATTGATGGTGCGGGACGGGCTCGCTATTGCGCTGCCCAAGCTGGATCTGGCGCGCTGGGGGCGTATCGCCTCCCTGCTGTTTGTCTTGCTGATTGCGGCAAACCTGATCTCTACCGTGCTGGAGTGCGGCGCGGGACAGTGCGCCGATAATCCCGTCGTCTACGACCTGCTGAGCCTGCGTTAATCACCCCCCAAGGTGGCGCCCAGTCCGCCACCTTTTATTGCCGCCTTATATTGGTGAAAGGTGCAATAAACCCGGCCCGTTGCAGCGGCAACCTCGCGGATTCAATAGCGGTGCAATTTCATTGCACCCTACGGTTAGCTCCCCTCACCCTGACCCTCTCCCAAGGGGAGAGGGGACTGTATCGAACCTGCCTAGTGCTCTAGCTGCCTTCTTCTAAGCCACGCATCACCAGCCGCTTATGTCACCGCCATCCGATTTTGCTACGAGCGGCGCTCCCTTCTCCCCTTGCGGGAGAAGGGTCGGGGATGGGGGGGGCAAACCATCGACAAGCAGCAGAACGTTAAAGAAAACAGAGAGAGGTAGGGTCGATTAGCGAAGCGTAATCGTCCGCACCGCAATCCCGGTGGCGATGGACATAGAGAAGAGATCAGCTGGAGCACCAGCAGAATTACGGCAACCTGCTTTCGCAAACATCTGATTACGCTTTGCTAATCAAACCTACGGCCCTACAAATCATGTAAATGCCACGCATTCAAATGCTGTATGAAGCTTATGTAGCTCATTAACTTCAATGGTTACATAGCGAGTAGCAAAGTATGTACCGCCAACAATATTACCTAGTTTTTTCCAGCACTCTATGGACTGGTCTGATATCTTCGTTTCGTCTAGACACGAGATCCAGAAAACTGATTTATTAGGCTTACAACCTGCCGTGAAATGACGGCCTTTGTAATATAATTTTATTTGTGTTTTTAATACTGAAATATCAGTTACAAGATTGTAGGTTGCCAATTCTTCGGCGACCTCAATTAGCTCTGGCTTGATTAGATTGCCGCTAGAGTCTAGCGCAGATGACATTATATTATAACCACTGCGTTTTTCAGCAACCTCAGACGATGGTTTACTACCACCACTGCGTGGTCTTGGAAGTATTGCCAACATTGATTCGCAGGCTGATACAACAACATTAGCACCACCCTTTGCTATTGCATTTTTACGCAAATTTTCAAGCTCCTTACGCGTGAGCTTGCCACTATTTATTTTTTCAATGATTTTATCGAAATTTGCGTTCATTCAGTTTGTGCCTTTGAAAACATATAGTTTGGTTAAGGGGCCGGCTTTAGCTGGTCCCGAGTGGGCGGATTGAACGACTTGAACCAATTGTTATGAATCCGCGGTTGATTATTTCTATAGTGCATGTGTAATTTCCAGATACCACACTATAAAGTTATCTAATTATGATTAACCAACAAGATTACGTCCATACTGATTTTTTGTACATGTCGCTTTTTCAGGCACGATACAATAAGCTCGGTGGAGATCGGCATAGAGAGCAGATTAATTGCCGATAGAATATCGGCAACCGGTTTTCGCGAACGTCTGATTACGCTGCGCTAATCAAACCCACGGCCATTTATTAAACAATTGCCACCGAGGCTTTAATTACAATTCAAACCAAACTGCCGAGTACCCAAACATTCTTTCCAACGATTTTCTCGTGCAATGACGTTTTCTGGTGACATAGTAAAGGTTAATATTTCCAAAATGGAAAATTCAAAGTTAAGAGGGTCCAACTCCTTTAACTGTAGATTTCCACCATGACCAGACTCAGTATAAGACTTCCATCTCCCCCATATACCATTTTCACCATATGCAGACCCTACATATTGTTTTCCTGTGCTCAAATCCTTTATTAAATATATTCCATTTACTGTAGATAACGCATTAAACCATGAAGGGTTGGATTTTTTATTATTTATAACCCGCTTTAAGTCAAGATAATTAACTCTAATGGCATCGTATGACACAAACTCATCAATACAATCAGCGGGCTTTATTTCAAGTACATTTTTATCCTTTCGTTGAACCCATGCAACAGTCGCCCCACCCCACTCAATAATGAGTCGTAATGAAAGTTCCTTCGTGGGTTCAAACTCTTTTAAATGATAGCGATCATGGTTCTTTACCCAATCCTTCATCTCTGGTAGAAAATGCATCAATGTGTCAATGTCAGAATCATTAAGATCTTTATTAAGCGTTATCCCACAGACTTCCCAAACGCCTAAAAAAATTGCTGACGTCCCCCGGCCAGGTGCAAACATAGCAACATATCTAGAGTCACCAAATTTCCCAGGAGCCTGCCAACAAGAATAAACATTAAATTTCTCAGGGTTATCTTTATATACATCAACCACTTGAATTTCTTTATTGCCATGTCTGACCAGACATAATGAATCCACAGCAACACCATAGATATTCAATATGCTTTTTATTGTTAACTTGTTCAAGACACCTCCTGAAAGGCCCTTGCTTTCGACAAGGGCCTTCATTATTAATTAGCTGTTAGTTATATCTGAACTATCTGGCAATAACGCTTCAATCTCGATACGATCGACGCGCTGCAAACCGCGGGGCAACTTGGCGCCACGGCGGCCGCGCTCGCCGCGGTAGTAGTCGAGATCAGAGGGTTTGAGGGTCAGCTTGCGCTTGCCGGCAAACAGGGTGACCGACTGCCCCTGCGGGATAACGGCGGCCATCACCACAAACTCCTCCCGCGCCTTGACGCGAGCAGAGGGGATGCTGATCAGCTTGTTGCCCTTGCCCTTGCCGAGCACCGGCAGGGTGTTCATCGGGAACAGCAGCATCCGCCCCTCGTTGGAGATAGCCATGCAGAGATCGGTCTCTGGCGAGCCAATCTTCTGGGGTGCCATCACCAGACCCCCTTCCGGCACGGTAAGCAGCGCCTTGCCGTTCTTGTTCTTACCGATGAGGTCGTCATAGGTGCAGACAAAGCCGTAACCGGCGTCGCTGGCGATCAGATACGGCTCGCCTTCGTTGCCCATCACCAGATGACGTACCTCTTCACCGGCCCCCAGCGCAAAGCGGCCGGTGAGCGGTTCGCCCTGACTGCGGGCGGAGGGCAGGGTGTGCGCCTCCAGCGAGTAGGTGCGGCCAAAGCTCGACAGGAACACCGCCTGCTGGTTGCTGCGGCCAAAGGCGTGGGTGAGGTAGTTGTCCCCCGCCTTGTAGGAGAGCCCCTCGACATCCACGTCGTGGCCCTTGGCGGCGCGCACCCACCCCTTGTCGGAGAGGATGACGGTGACCGGCTCGCTCGGCACCAGCTCTTTCTCGGTCAGCGCCACGGCGGTGGCCCGCTCCACCAGCGGTGTGCGGCGATCGTCGCCGTACTTCTCGGCATCGGCCAGCAGCTCTTTCTTGAGCAGGGTGTTGAGGCGACGCTCGGAGCCCAGGATCAGCTCCAGCTTGTCGCGCTCTTCGGCCAGTTCGTTCTGTTCGGCACGCAGCTTGAACTCTTCGAGCTTGGCCAGATGGCGCAGCTTCAGCTCGAGGATCGCTTCGGCCTGGGTCTCGGTAATGTTGAAGCGCTCCACCATCACCTTGCCCGGCTCATCCTCGGTACGGATGATCTCGATCACCTCGTCGATGTTGAGGTAGGCGATCAGCAAGCCTTCGAGGATGTGCAGGCGAGCCAGCACCTTGTCGAGGCGGAACTGCAGGCGGCGACGCACCGTCTCGCGGCGGAACTGGATCCACTCGCTGAGGATGGTCTTGAGGCACTTCACCTGCGGCCGGTTGTCGAGGCCGAGGATGTTGAGGTTGACCCGGTAGTTCTTCTCCAGATCCGTGGTGGCGAACAGGTGGGCCATCAGCCCCTCTACATCCACCCGGTTGGAGCGCGGCACGATCACCAGACGGGTTGGATTCTCGTGGTCAGACTCATCGCGCAGATCGGTGACCATCGGCAGCTTTTTCGCCACCATCTGGGCGGCGATCTGCTCCATAATCTTGGCGCCGGAGGCCTGATGAGGCAGCGCGGTGATGACGATGTCGCCATCCTCCTCGCTCCAGACCGCCCGCTGCTTGATGGAACCCTTGCCGGTCTCGTAGATTTTGCGGATATCGTCGCGCGGCGTGATGATCTCGGCGTTGGTCGGGTAGTCCGGCCCCTGAATGTGCTGCATCAACACATCCAGCCCCGCATTGGGGTTGTCGAGCAGCTCGGCACAGGCGTAGGCTACTTCCCGCGCGTTGTGGGGCGGGATGTCGGTCGCCATCCCCACCGCGATACCGGTCACCCCGTTGAGCAGGATGTGCGGCAGACGGGCGGGCAGCACTACCGGCTCCTTCATGGTGCCGTCGAAGTTCGGCGTCCACTCCACCGTGCCCTGACCCAGCTCGGAGAGCAGCAGCTCGGAGAAGCGCGACAGCCGCGCCTCGGTATAACGCATGGCAGCGAAGGATTTGGGATCGTCCGGCGCACCCCAGTTGCCCTGACCGTCCACCAGCGGGTAGCGGTAGGAGAAGGGCTGGGCCATCAGCACCATGGCTTCATAACAGGCACTGTCGCCGTGGGGGTGGTACTTACCCAGCACGTCACCCACGGTACGGGCGGACTTCTTGTGCTTGGAGAGCGCCGACAGCCCCAGCTCGCTCATGGCGTAGATGATGCGCCGCTGCACCGGTTTGAGGCCATCACCGATATGCGGCAGGGCCCGATCCATGATGACGTACATGGAGTAGTTCAAGTAAGCCTGTTCGGTAAAGGTGCGCATTGGCTGGCGCTCTACCCCGTCCAGACTGAGCTCGATAGCATCACTCATGTGATAGTTCTCTTCATTATTTGGGTCGCGGCCTTGGCCGCAAAAAATCGAGGAGCGAGCACCTTACAGGCCGTAATCGCGCTCTACCCGTGCAATGCGTGTCTTGAAGGCGCTATACCACTTCTCACGTCCGAGCCGCTGGGCCTCTTTGTGCTCCAGCTCCGCCTTCCAATTGCGAATGGACTCGAGATCGCGCCAGTAGGAGACCGTGATACCCACTCCGTCACGCGCTGACTCCATACCAAGAAAGCCGCTCTGTCGCTGAACCAACTCGACCATCCGTTCGGCCATCGCGCCGTAACCTGCATCCTCGTCAGTTCGCAGAGAAGTAAAAATCACTGCGTAGTAAGGGGGCTCGGGAGTATTGGCTATCATCCTGTCTCCTTGTATATGGCCGCACTCGCGAGAGTTAACGGCTCTTCCTGCCATTCAGGTCACGCACTTGACCGGCTTAGATGATGGCGAGGTTGCCCTTCTCTTCGAGCCATTCGCGGCGATCGCTCGCCCGCTTCTTGGCCAGCAGCATGTCCATCAGCTGCAGGGTCTCGTCAGCTGCATCCCCTTCACTCTCCCCTGCCGGATCCATGGTGAGCTGCACCAGACGGCGGGTGTTGGGATCCATGGTGGTTTCCCGCAGCTGTTTCGGGTTCATCTCACCCAAGCCCTTGAATCGGGTCACCATCACCTTGCCCTTCTTCTTCTCGGCTTCGACCCGCTGCAGCACACCGTTCTTCTCGTCCTCGTCGAGGGCGTAGTAGACCTCTTTACCGATATCGATCCGGTAAAGCGGCGGCATGGCGACATACACATGGCCCTTCTCCACCAGCGCACGGAAGTGTTTTACGAACAGGGCGCAGAGCAGGGTGGCGATATGCAGACCGTCCGAGTCCGCATCCGCGAGGATGCACACCTTGCCGTAGCGCAGGCCACTGAGGTCGTTGGAGTCGGGGTCAAGACCGATGGCGACCGAGATGTCGTGAACTTCTTGCGAGGCGAGCACCTGACCAGCCTCCACCTCCCAGGTGTTCAGGATCTTGCCGCGCAGCGGCATGATGGCCTGAAACTCGCGATCCCGCGCCTGCTTGGCACTGCCACCCGCTGAGTCACCCTCCACCAGGAACAGCTCCCCCTGCATGGGGTCGGCGCAACCACAGTCGGTCAGCTTGCCGGGCAGCGCCGGGCCCTGGGTTATCTTCTTGCGCACCACCGTCTTGGCGGCTCGCATCCGGCGCTGGGCGCTGGAGATACAGAGCTCGGCGATCTGCTCCGCCAGCTCGGTATTGCTGTTGAGGTAGAGGCTGAAGGCATCCTTCACCACGCCGGAGACGAACGCCGAGCTCTGGCGGGAGGAGAGGCGCTCCTTGGTCTGACCGGCGAACTGCGGATCCTGCATCTTGATGGAGAGGATGTAGGCGCAGCGATCCCAGATATCTTCCGGAGTCAGCTTGACCCCGCGCGGCAGCAGGTTGCGGAACTCGCAGAACTCGCGCATGGCGTCGAGCAAACCCTGACGCAGACCGTTGACGTGAGTACCGCCCTGCGCAGTGGGGATGAGGTTCACATAGGATTCGGCGAGACATTCGCCCCCTTCCGGCAACCAGCAGAGCGCCCAGTCTACCGCCGACTGTTCGGAGCTGAACGAGCCGATAAAGGGCTGCTCCGGCAGGCAGGTGAACTGCTTGACCGCGTCGACCAGATAATCCTTGAGGCCATCTTCATAGCACCACTCCAGCTTGATGCCGGTGTTCTTGTCGAGGAACTTGATGGTGAGGCCGGGGCAGAGTACCGCCTTGGCTTTGAGCAGGTGCTCCAGCTTGGTGACCGAGAATTTGGGCGAATCAAAGTAGCTCGCCTGCGGCCAGAAGCGCACCCGGGTGCCGGTGTTGCGACGGCCGCAGGTGCCGGTGATGGTCAGCTCCTGCACCTTCTCGCCACGCTCGAAGGCGATGTCGTAGACCTGACCGTCGCGACGTACCGTCACCTCGACCCGATCAGAGAGGGCGTTTACGACCGAAATACCCACCCCGTGCAGACCGCCCGAGAACTGGTAGTTCTTGTTGGAGAATTTGCCGCCCGCGTGCAGCTTGCAGAGGATCAACTCCACCCCGCTGACACCCTCTTCCGGGTGGATATCGACCGGCATGCCGCGGCCGTCGTCGATCACTTCGAGGGACTGGTCTTCATGCAGGATCACCTCCAGATTGCGGGCGTGACCTGCCAGCGCTTCATCGACGCTGTTGTCGATGACCTCCTGGCCGAGGTGATTGGGCCGGGTGGTGTCGGTATACATGCCGGGGCGGCGACGCACCGGTTCAAGGCCATTGAGGACCTCAATGGCATCCGCATTGTATTGAGTAGACATGGAGGGCCTTGCGAATTGACGTTTGGGGAGAATCTTACTCGTTGGGAGGGTATTGGACAAACTTGGCTGCGGGAAAGGGTGATCCGGAGGGGATTGTGCCCCTCCCAAGGCTGTTTCAGCTCCCCTCGCTGGGGCCCGGCAGCGCCTGTTGCAGCTGGGAGAGCGAACTTTGCAGCCGCCACACCATGCCTGCCAGTTCTCGCGCCGTACCATCGCCATGGTTGGCCAGCCCCTGACTGATCCGCTGCAGCTCGGCCAGCGTGCGGTCGAGGGAGGCGTGCTGCACCCCCTGCTCGGTGAGGATCCCCTTCAGGCTGCGGATACAGTTGTCACGCACCAGATAGAGGGGGTGCTCGTCACCGCGCCACTGGCGCAGCTGCCAGACGATATGGCTGCAGTTGAGCAGCACCACGCCCCAGCGCAGCACCCAGAGGCGGGCGGTCTGATCCTGACTCTGACCGAGCTGACTGATGCAGTGGTAGATCAGCGACTCGAACTGGCTCTCGCTCTGGCGCGGGGCCGGCTCCAGCTGATCCATGAAGTGGCGGCGCAGGGAGCGGATGAGGCGGCGGCTCTTGCGCCGATCCGAGCTGGGTCGCAGCAGCTGGAACGCCAGCGCGGCGCTCATCACCCCCAGCATCTGGGCGAGGCTGCTGTTGATGAACTGCTGATAGTCGTAGCTGGGCGGATTGGTGATGGCGAGAAACGAGCCGAGCAGCACGATCATCTGGCCCCAGAGGCCCGCCTGCCGCACCTGCTGCTGTTTGCAGAGCTGCATGGTGAGCAGCGCCGGAAAGAGCAAGAGGCAGAAGATCCAGAAGTCGTCGATGCGGATCATCAGGCCAAACTTGACCGCAAAGCAAATGAGGCTGAGCAGCAGGATCGCCCTGAGCATGGTGTTGGCCCCCTGAGCCGGGGCCGGGGTCGCCGAGTAGAGCACGCAGCAGATGGAGAGCATGGTGAGCGCCGAGCTGCCCGCATCCCACTGACTGTTGATCCAGAAGGTGCAACCGAGCAGCACGCAGAGGAAGGTGCGCCCGCCGTTGTAGGCGGCCTCCAGCGTGTCGGTATGGCTGGTGAGAGAGGTGTGACGGGGCGGCGCCGGCCACTCCTGATCGTCGTAGCAGGACAACCGGTCAAGCCAACGCTGACACTCCAGATAGCTCCAGCAGAAGTGGCGCAGCCGCAGCAAAAAGGTGCGCAGCCGATAATCATGCTCGCCGGTCGGCATCAGGGGAGCCAGCAACCTCGCAACCCGATACTTGTCGCACCCCGGCTTGCCAAGCTCGATCAGCAGGGTGGCAAGCAGCGCCTGAATGCCTTCCGGTTGTTCCGGCCAGTTGTGCAGCATGCGGCGCTGGCTGGAGATAAGGCTGATGAGCCGCAACTGGCGATGGAGCAGGAAGTTGAGCAGCCGGTTCTGGCGCCGCAACCGGTGATGGCTCCAGACCGCCTGTATGCGCAGCACGTTCATGGTGAGGATCTGGCCGATCAGCCCTTCGTGGGAGCTGCGCACCTCGGGCGTCATCTCCCCCAGCCAGAGCAGCTGGGCATGCTCCAGCAGGCGAGCTTGGCTCTTGCGCAGGGATTCCAGCAGGGTTTCGCTATCCGAGGTGCTGGGCAGGATCATCATCATCAGACCGCCGCAGAGGATGCCGATGATCACCTCGCTCACCCGCGCCTGGGCAATATCGAAGATATGGTGGGGATCCGCCACATTGACGCAGGAGAAGGCGATGATGGCGGCCGTATAACCACCGAGGGCAAAGGCGTAGGAGACGTTGTTCTGATAGTGGTTGGAGATGTAGGTGCACAAGCCCAGCCAGAGGGCGATGAGGAAGCTGAACAGCCAGGGATCGCTGATGCCAAGACCGGTGATCACCACCGCCGCCATCGCCCCCATCAGGCTGCCAACCACCCGCCCCAGACTCTTGCTGATCACCCCGCCCACGGTGGGAAAACTCACCACCGCGGCCGAGCTCATCGCCCAATAGGGGGAGTCGAGCTGCAGCACGAAGGCCAGCCAGAGCGACAGGCACATGGCCAGGGCATTGCGCAGGGCATAACGCCACTGCCCCCCTGTCGCCTTCCCCCAGGGGGTGCGCAACCAGAACGACTCGCTCACCCTACTCGCCAATGGTGATGGTGCAGGTGGTGCCGGCGATCAGCGTCACGTCCGCCGGCACATCCAGCAGCTTGATCCGCACCGGCACCCGCTGGGCCAGCCGCACCCAGGGCACGTTGGGTTTGACGTCGATCAGCAGACCTTTGCCGCCATCGACGCTCTGATCGTGGATGGCGCGCCCTATGCTCTCCACCTCGCCGCGCAACCGCTGCTCACCGCTGTAGAGCACCACTTCGGCCGGTTTGCCCGGCGCTATGTGGCCAAGCTTGGTCTCTTCAAAGTAACCCTGCACATAGAAGGAGTGAGTATCCACCAGCGCCACCAGCGGCACGCCGGCGCTGGCATAGTTGCCGACCCGGGTCTGCAGGTTGGTGATGTAGCCATCGCTCGCCGCATGCACCCGGGTCTTGGCCAGCGACCACTCCGCCTTCTCCAGATTGGCCTGTGCCACCTGATAGGCCGCCTGCATCGCCTGGGCATTGAGGCGCGCTTCGTCCATCGTCTCGGCGGAGATGACGCTGCGCGACAGGCCGCTGCGTCGGTTCGCCTCATGCTCGGCCTTGTCGAGATCCGATTTCGCCTTGGCCAGCGCCGCCCGGGCATTATCGAGGGCGATCCGGTAGGGCTCGGGGTCGAGCGTAAAGATCTCCTCCCCCGCCTTCACCAACTGGTTGTCCTTCACCGCGATCTTGATGATCTTGCCCGACACCTCGGGGGTAATGCTGACCAGCTCGGCGCGCACCTTGCCATCCCGGGTCCAGGGCCCCTGCATGTAGTAGTTCCACAGCCACCAGCCCGCCGCCAGCGCCAGCGCACAGACCAGCAGGGTGGAGAAGTATTTGAGGGTCGCGAGAGGTGATTTAGCCATGTAACAGCATCCATAGAGCGCCGCTGACGGCGAGGATAAAGAGGGAGAGATCCATCAGCAAGGGGTGCCAGACATCCCCGCCATAGAGCCAGTCGCGCAGCAGATGGTGCACCGGCAACCAGCAGAGCAGGCCGAGCAGCACCGCCTTGAACAGCGGCGGAAAGTAGAGAGAGGCGCCCAGTACCAGATCCGGCAGCGCAGAAGGAGTTGTCACAAACGTGCTCCCTGTTGGCAGTGAAGTTCAGAAGAGTTCGGCCATCCCCTGCCCCGGGCGAGGCAAAGTAAACAGGCCGCTAAAGATTAACACTGCCCCGCAGGGCACAACAGGAACATATGAGCCCCTTTTTGTTCAGACCTGTCGATCCGCTGGGTGATGCACACCATCGCGCGTCGGCACCTCCCCCAGCTCGAACGGGTTCACGTCCTCAGATGTCAATCAAACAGGGTATCGCGCCGCCCCTGCTGCAAGTGCTCCTGGAGGGTGCGCAACTGGGAGGCCACCACCCGATGGCAGGAGAGCGGGGGCAAGTTGTCGATGGGGAAGTACCCCGCCCCTTTGGTTTCATCGGTTTCGCCCAGCAGCTGGCCGCCGGTTACCTCGCACAGAAAGAAAGCCTTGTGCGCGTGGGGCAGCTGGGGCGGATGAGGATGTTTTAGCTTGTCGAACAGCGCCAGCAGTGTCAGCGCACGGCACTCAAGGCCGGTCTCCTCCACCACTTCGCGCACCACGGCATCCGCCGGCGAGTCGCCGATATCGCACCAGCCACCGGGCAGAGTCCAGCAGTCGTCGCTGCGCTCCTGTACCAGCAGGATATGGCCCGCATCGTTCTGAATGAAGGCCCGCACATCGAGCTTGGGGGCGGGATAACCGCTGTCGAGGGCAATCCAGTCGCTGATGGCTTCCGGCGCCAGCTCGCTCTGGCTGGCGATAAGGGCTACGGTGGCCGCTCGCAGCGCCTCGAAACGGCCGATATCGAAGGGGTCTTTGGAGTAGGTGAGGCCCGCTTGCGCCGTGGCCAGTACCTGTTCCAGATAGGCGGCCAACGGCGGTTGCATGATTAAAGCCCGAGGAAACGGATGATCTGGGCGGGGTAGCGCTCAAACGCCACGAAGGCGTGGTCGCCGCCGCACTCCAGCGAGAGGCGTGCAAAGCGGTATTCGTCCAGCGCCTTGCGGTAGTCGAGCACTTCGTCCTCCTGCTGTTGCAGCACCCAGAGTCGCTCGGGGGCGGTCACAGGCACTGCCAGCGCTCGCAGCTCGTCCATATGTTCAGGCAGCAGTTCGTACTGCTCGCCCGTATAGGGATTGGTCTGGGGGCCGAGGTAATCACAAAGCAGCTCGTGGGGGCGCACCGCCGGATTGATCAGGGCCGCGCGGCAGCCGTACTGCTCGCTCACTCGGGTCGCCATAAAGCCGCCGAGGGAGCTACCCACGGCACCGAGTTTGAACTCGCTGCCATAGCGGCTCTGCAAATTGGCGATGGTCTGCTCGATGGCCGCCCAGGCCGCCGCCGGGGTGTTGGGCTGGGCCGGGATCACCACCTCGATATCGGGTCTGTGTTCTGCCACCCAGGCAGCCATCTGCTGGGCCTTGGCTGAACCGGGCGAGGAGTTGAAACCGTGCAGGTAGAGGAGGACGGGCTTCATGACGACTCCTCAATAACCGGTGGCATTGGGGTCGGGCACAAACTGCCCCACCGGCAGACGCCACACCTGGCTGGCGATACGACCATCCGGGTAGAGGGTGAGGTAGCGCCAGCCCGGGCCGGACTCGTCCAGCGCGAAGCCATCGGAGAGGGGTTTGAACTGGATGCAGGTCGATGGGCTGGCGATCAGCCGCACGCCGCGGTGCACCTCGTCAAACTCCTGATGGACGTGGCCAAACAGGATGGTCTTCTGCTGCGGGTGACGCGCCAGCACGGCAAACAGATCGTCGGCATTCTTGAGATTGTGCTGATCCAGCCAGGCACAGCCCACCGGCACCGCCTGATGGTGCAGGGCGATGAGAGCGTGGCGATCCGGATACTGACGCAGGGCGCGGTCGAGCGCCTCCAGCTGGTGATCGCCGATCATGCCGTGGGGTTTGCCACGAACCTGGGTGTCGAGCAGGATCACCTGCCAGTGCTCGCCCACCAGCTGCTTGGATTCGCTGATCCCGGCGGCATGGAGCTGCTCGGTCATCAGGGGACTGTCATCGTGGTTGCCGGGCATCCAGTAAATGGGGCGACCAAGAGGCGCCATCATGGAGGCGAAGCGCTGATAGGACTCCGGGCTGTGATCCTGCGACAGGTCGCCGGTCGCCAGAATCACCTCGTAGGAATGGTCGTTGGCCTGCACCCGCTCCAGCACCGCAGCCAGACTCTCGGCGGTGCGCACAGCCAGCAGCCGACCCTCGGCACTGGCAAAAAGATGGGTATCAGTAATTTGCAACAGGCGCACACTGCCGTCCTGCGCCTGGGGGAGCTCTGTTTCCAAAATCACGCTTCTTTATATTTGTTCAACTGGAGATATTGATCGGGCTGGTACCATGTCTGAGACAAAATTTTAGCCACTCGGCCAGAAACAGATTTACCTGCTCCTTTTCATCCCGCTGGTGCATCTTTTTATTGGGATAATCATAACGTGGTTGCAAACGGGAAATCTGTTGCGCTGCACACACTTCCGCCATCCGCACATCATGATACAAACGAATCTCTATTTGAGCCTGTAAATATTCGGGCAACTCGGGGTTGTGCTGACTCAAAAGAACCTGAGTTGTGAAGCGACTCTCACCACAAATGGTGAGCTGGAACTGCAGGTCATTGCCGACCCGATAGCGGCGCTCGGCTCCCACCTCCCCTTCCGGAGGCAACAGCTTCATCAGCGCCATATAGTTGACCTCGCAGGTACGCTGCAAGGACATCAGGTCAGGCACATAGCGCCTGCTCTGTTGCAGGGTCAGCGCCACCTCAGCGATCCGCCAGCCAGCGGGCACGCAGCTCGCCATGGTTGAGGGCCAGCCACTGCAGGGCAATGACCGAGGCGGCGTTGTCGATGCGCCCCTCTTTGAGCCAGGCGTAGGCCTGTTCGCGGCTCACCACGTGCACCCGGATATCCTCGCCCTCATCAGCCAGACCGTGCAGACCGCTTGCCTTGCTGGCATCCACCTCACCCACATAAACCTCGATCCGCTCGGTGCTGCCGCCCGGGCTCACCAGATAGCTGATGGCATATTCGCAGCGGGCAACCTCGATCCCGGCCTCTTCCACCGCTTCGCGGCGCACCACCGCCTCGGCGGTCTCCCCTTCGTCGATGATGCCGGCTACCAGCTCCAGCAGCCAGGGGGTGGAACAGGTCTCCATGGCACCGATACGGAACTGCTCCACCAGCACGATCTCGTCGCGCACCGGATCATAGGGAAGCAGCGCGGCCGCATGTCCCCGCTCGAGCAGCTCGCGGACGATGGGCTGATTCCAGCCACCTGCAAATAACCTGTGTTGCAGGCGATAGACGTTCACCTTGAAGAAGCCGTTATATCCAGCTGATTTTTCAATGATTTTCACATCATCAGCGGCATAGTGCCGATCTTGCGGCAAGGGTTGCTGCGACATCCGGGACTCCCGTCAGCTTGACTTGTATCAGTTTGACCATAAAATCCGAGGAACATGAATGAACGTTCATTCACTCGGCGTGCCATGGCAATGAGGGGTGGATTTTAGCAGCCACAGACCATTTGGCTAGGCGCGCGGGGAGAAAACTGCCGCTGGTTCTTGACGTTCCCGTTACCGGACCGAAGACTCTTAGCATTAAATTTTGCTTATAGTAGAGTGATTAAGCTGCAATCAAGCTTGGTTGATGACAATATTTGCCCTCTCCAGCAACCGTTTTGGGTTACTACATAAGGTTAAAACGATCTATGAAAAGAACACTTTTGTCCGTCATGGTGTTGCTGGGCGTCAGTGCCGGTGCCCACGCCGAAAACCTGCTCGATATCTACCAGCAAGCACAGATCAAAGATCCGCAGTTGCTGCAATCCAAAGCGGTTCGCGACCAGGCCTTCGAGAAGATCAACGAATCTCGCGCTGCGCTCTTGCCCCAAATCAACCTGGGTGCCGGTCTGAACTACCTGCAGAACAAGAATGATACCCAGACCAACAACAAAGCCTCCGGTTCTATTTCTCTGGATCAATCCATCTATCGTCGCAGCAACTGGGTCAATCTGGATCTGACCGAGAAGGGCGCTACCCAGTCCGATGTTGCCTACAACCTCGAAGTCCAGAACCTGATGGTGCGCAGCGCCACCGCCTATTTCAACGTGCTCAAGGCGATGGATACCCTGGAGTTCGTCCGTGCCAACAAGGTTGCCGTGGAGCGTCAGCTGGAACAAACCCAGCAGCGTTTTGAGGTGGGTCTGACCGCCATCACCGACGTCCATGAAGCCGAAGCCTCCCGTGACCAGGCGCTGGCTGACGAGATCAATGCCGAGAACACCCTGGACAACAGCTACGAAGCCCTGCGCGAGCTGACCGGTGTCGATCACCGCAATCTGGACATCCTCAACACCGAGCGTTTCAGCCCGCATAAGACCGCCTTCGGTTCTGACAAGTGGCTGGAGCTGGCGCTGGACAAGAACCTGCAACTGCACAATGCCCGCATCGCCAAGGACATCGCCAAGCAGCAGATCGATCTGGCCAAGACCGGCCACGAACCGACGCTGGATCTGGGTGCCGGCCTGCAAACCAGCAATACCGACTACAAGCTGGACAGTATTCCGGGTGGCAACGACAACCAGGCCAATATCGGTCTGACCTTCAAGCTGCCGCTCTACAGCGGTGGCGCAACCACTTCCCAAGTGAAGCAGGCCCAGTTCAACTACGTGGCAGCCAGCGAGCTGTTGGAGAAGAACTTCCGCTCGGTGCAGAGCACAGTGCGCTCCTCCTACAACAACGTGAACGCCAGCATCGGCTCGGTACGCGCCTACAGCCAGTCCGTGGTCTCCGCCGACAGCGCCCTGAAGGCAACCGAGGCCGGTTACGAGGTGGGTACCCGTACCATCGTCGACGTGCTGGACTCCACCCGCAAGCTGTACGAAGCGAAGCAGAAGCTCTCCGAGGCCCGTTACAACTACATCCTCAACATCCTGAGCCTGAAGCAGGCTGCCGGTGTGCTGGAAGCGCAGGATCTGGTGGAAGTAAACCAGGGTCTGATGCCGGCTACCGCAAAAGCCAAGACCAAAGCCTGATAGCCGTTATCGGGAATGAAAAAGGCGACCGCAAGGTCGCCTTTTTTTTATCCGTGTTGCTGTCGGCTTGCTCCCGCCGATAGTGAGCCCCGCCAGATTAGGGGCCAGCAGCGCGTTAGCCGCGCTCGCGAATCGTCTTGATGATGTCGGTGGTGGAGCAGCCATCTTCGAAGTTGAGGACGCGCACTTCGCCGCCATTGGCGGTCACTTCGGCGTAACCGGCAATATCTTCCGGCTTGTAGTCACCGCCCTTGACCAGCAGATCCGGCAGGATCTCGGCGATCAGGCGCTGCGGGGTATCCTCGGAGAAGGGCACAACCCAGTCCACCGCGCCCAGCGCAGCCAGCACTGCCATGCGACGTTCGGTCGGGTTGACCGGACGACCCGGCCCTTTCAGACGGCGAACCGACTCGTCGGTGTTGACCGCCACGATCAGGCGATCCCCCAGCTTGCCGGCGTTGGCCAGATAGGAGACATGGCCGGCGTGCAGGATGTCGAAACAGCCGTTGGTCATCACTACCTTCTCGCCGCGCAGACGGGCGGCACGAACTGCTACTTTCAGCTGGGCTTCGGACATCACGCCAAAGCCGGTCTCCTGCTCGGTATAGAGGGCATTGGCCAGCTCGACCGGACTGACGGTAGAGGTACCCAGCTTGCCGACCACGATCCCGGCAGCGGTATTGGCCAGCGCACAGGCTTCGTCCAGGCTCTTGCCCGCGGCCAGCGAGGTGGCCAGGGTGGAGATGACGGTATCACCGGCACCGGTCACATCGTAAACCTCGTGGGCCTGAGCCGGCAGATGCAGCTCCGGCTGACCTTCGCGGATCAGGGTCATGCCGTTCTCGGAACGGGTGACCAGCAGGGCATCCAGCTCGAAGCGCTTGACCAGATCCAGCCCCTTGGCGACCAGCTCCTCTTCGCTCTTCACCTTGCCCACTACAGCCTCGAACTCGGACATGTTGGGGGTCAGCAGAGTGGCACCGCGATACTTCTCGAAGTCGGTTCCCTTGGGATCGACCAGCACCGGAATGCCGGCGGCGCGGGCACGCTGGATCATGCCGGGCACATCGTTGAGGGCACCCTTGCCGTAGTCGGAGAGGATCATCACGTCACTGTTTGGCAGTGCCTGCTCGACCTTGCTCATCAGCAGGGTGGCATCGACGGAGTGGAAGGGCTCTTCAAAGTCCAGACGCAGCAGCTGCTGGTTGCGGGACAGCACGCGCAGCTTGGTGATAGTCGGGAAGTCGGCCAGACGAACGAAGTCACAGGCCACCTTGACGCCAGCCATCTGGCCAGCCAGCGCATCGGCCGCTTCATCCTGACCGGTCAGGCCAAGCAGCACGGCATGAGCGCCAAGGGCGGCGGAGTTGAGGGCAACGTTGGCGGCACCGCCCGGACGCTCCTCAATGTGTTCAACCTTGACCACGGGCACCGGTGCCTCGGGCGAGATCCGGCCGGTGGGGCCATGCCAATAACGGTCCAACATGACATCGCCAACGACCAGAACGCGGGCTTTTTCAAACTCGGGCAGGGTGATCTTCATCTGTATCGACTCTCAAAACCTGAAAAATCAGTCGCCGATTTTATCACACTCTTTTATTTGAGGGAGAAAAAGCAAACCCGTGGTTTCCCTTAAGAACGCGGAAGGAAACCCATAGTTACCCTTCGCGCCATACGGACAAGATGCAAGCAGCCCCTCTGACCAGCAGATAGCCATTCGCCCCCGCCCCCCCTTTTCGGCTAGAATCCCCCGATTGTTTTCGCAAGCAAAGAGATTCTCCATGGCCCATGACAACGCTCCCCGCCTCGAGCCCCGCCTGTTTCATCCCCGTTACTGGGCCAGCTGGTTTGGCCTCGGCCTGCTCTGGCTGCTGACTCTGCTGCCGTGGCGCAGCCAGATGTGGCTGGGTCGCCAGCTCGGTCATCTTGCCGCCAAAGTGCTCAAATCACGGGTGAAGATTGCCCGTCGCAATCTGGAGCTGGCGATGCCGGAGCTGACTCTGGCCGAGCGCGAGAAGTTGCTCAAGCAAAACTTCGAGAGCGTGGGCTGCGCCGTATTCGAGGTGGGTATCGCCTGGTTCTGGCCGGACTGGCGGATGCGCAACCTGATGAAGGTGGAAGGGGAAGAGCACGTCATCGCCGCCATGGAAAAAGGTCAGGGCATGCTGCTGCTCTCCTGCCACTTCCTGACGCTTGAACTCAACGCCCGCTGTTTCGGTCTGGTACGGCCAGGGGTCGGCGTCTATCGCCCCAACACCAACCCGGTGCTGGAGTATGCCCAGTATCACGGTCGCTGCGCCTCCAACAAATATCTGGTAGACCGGATGGATGTGAAAGGGATGATCAAGGCGCTGCGCAACGGTGACGCCCTCTGGTACGCGCCGGATCACGACTATGGCTCCCACGCCAGCGTGTTCGTGCCCTACTTCGCCGTGGAGCAGGCGGCCACCATCACCGGCACCGCCACTCTGGCGCGGGTGAAGAACACCGTCACCCTGCCCTGCTACAACATCCGCACCAGCGAGGGTTACACACTGCATATCGGGGCCCCCCTCGCCGACTACCCGAGCGGGGATGACATGGTCGATGCGGCTCGCGCCAACCGCGAGATTGAAGCCGCGGTGCGCAAGGCGCCGGAGCAGTACATGTGGCTCCATCGCCGCTTCAAGACCCGCCCCTCCCCCGAGGATGCAAGCTTCTACTAAGTCGCAGACCCCGACTGGGGCCAGATCGCCAAAACCGACAAACCGCCTGCTGGCGGTTTGTTTTTATCTGCTGTCAGCCCTGTGCGGCAAGCAAGATCCCCCTGCGTCCCATAACCTCCTGCACGACCTCCTGCAATCAGCCGATCATCGCCATCAACCGGCCACAAAAGAGCCCTCATCACTGCCTGCAAAAACTGAAAGCGGGTTACAAACCTATTGATTCATTTGTGATTAGAGAAAGATTTCGATAGATCCATCGTCACTACCCGCTGATGAGTTATTGAGTGATTTGCCCCATTCGAATACAAAAGCTTAATTTGTGAAGTAAATCACCTTTACACAAAGGCACGGCAAAGCCGAGTTGGTGATCTAAATCACAAAAAATGGTCATTAAAAATAGAAAAGATCGAAATGTAGCCGAATTACAGCGAACGAATGTGATCTTCATCACTGGTTGGAGAGGGGGTATGACGGGGTATCTGAGAGATGGATCACAAGACACCCCGTTTTCAGCCTAATTTGATCGCAAGCTGGTAGATTGAAGTTGCTTAGACGACAGGGATGGAGGTTCGGCAAAACCGGCCATCCCGAACTACCACTTTTAATCAAACAGGCTTAAAACGGGGTCCCGACATGTTATCACCGGATACCAAAGTCAAGATACAGAATTTTGGACGCTTCCTGTCCAATATGGTCATGCCCAACATAGGCGCTTTCATCGCCTGGGGCTTTATTACCGCCCTCTTTATCCCCACCGGCTGGCTGCCCAATGAAACCTTGGCCAAGCTGGTCGGCCCCATGATCACCTACCTGCTGCCGCTGCTGATTGGCTACACCGGCGGCAAGCTGATGGGCGGTGATCGTGGCGGCGTGGTCGGTGCCATCACCACCATGGGCGTCATCGTGGGGACCGACATCCCGATGTTCATGGGCGCCATGATGGTCGGCCCGCTCGGTGGCTGGGCCATCAAGCGTTTCGACAAGGCGATGGACGGTCGCGTCAAGAGCGGCTTCGAGATGCTGGTCAACAACTTCTCCGCCGGTCTTATCGGCATGCTGCTGGCAATCCTCGCCTTCTTCGTGATCGGCCCCTTCGTCAAGGTCCTCTCCGGCGTACTGGCCGGTGGCGTCGGCTTCCTGGTGGATAACCACATGCTGCCGCTCACCTCCATCTTTGTCGAACCGGCCAAGATCCTGTTCCTCAACAACGCCATCAACCACGGTATCTTCTCGCCGCTGGGGATCCAGCAGGCGACCGAGCACGGCAGCTCTATCTTCTTCCTGATCGAAGCGAACCCGGGCCCGGGCATGGGCGTGCTGCTGGCCTACATGGTGTTCGGCCGCGGCGCGGCCAAGCAGTCCGCGGCCGGTGCCTCCATCATTCACTTCTTCGGCGGCATCCACGAGATCTACTTCCCGTATGTGCTGATGAACCCGCGCCTCATTCTGGCGGTGATCGCCGGCGGCATGACCGGGGTCTTTACCCTGACCCTGTTCAACGCAGGTCTGGTCTCCCCCGCCTCACCGGGTTCCATCTTCGCCGTGCTGTTGATGACACCGAAAGCCTCCCTGATCGGGGTGCTGCTCTCCATCATCAGCGCTACTCTGGTCTCTTTCCTGGTTGCCGCCGTGTTCGTCCGCGCCCAGCAGCCGGAAGCCGATGAGGCCGATGCTCTCGGTGAAGCCACTCGCAAGATGAAAGCCATGAAGGGCGGCAAGCCCGAAACCGCAGCGGCCAAGAAGCCGGGCGGCGAACTGATGGCGGTGCGCAATATCGTGGTCGCCTGCGATGCGGGCATGGGTTCCAGCGCCATGGGCGCCGGCATGCTGCGCAAGCGGGTACAGGCCGCCGGCCTCGACATCAGCGTCACCAACCGCGCCATCGATCAGCTCGACGATCAGGTGGACTGGGTCATCACCCACAAGGATCTGACCGAGCGGGCCCGTCGCCATGCGCCACATGCCCACCATATCTCGCTCACCAACTTCCTCGACAACGGCCTCTATCAGGAGCTGGTACAGAGCCTGACTCAGGCCGCCAACGATGACGTCGCCAACCCGCAGCTGCTGGTGGCCGCCAACGACGACAGCTATGAGCCGCAAGCGGCCGAAGTGTTCACCCTGAGCCGTCATGACGTGCATCTGGGACTGAAAGCCGACAACAAGGAGGCCGCCATCCTGACCGCAGGCCGACTGCTGGCCGAGCGGGGCTACGTGGCGCCCGACTACGTCAACGCCATGCTGGAGCGTGAACAGCTGGTCTCCACCTACCTCGGCGAATCCATCGCCGTGCCCCACGGCACCATCGCCGCCAAGGAGTTTGTGAAACGTACCGGCATCGTCATCTGCCAGTACCCGGCCGGGGTCGCCTTTGGCGAGGCTGCCGATGAGGTAGCGCGGCTGGTGATCGGCATCGCCGCCCGCAACGACGAACATATGCAGGTGATAACCCGCCTGACCAATGCACTGGATGAACCCGGTCTCATCGACCGGCTGGCCAGCACCACGGATCCCCAGGCCTTCCTGGATCTGCTGGGTGCCGAACAGGCTGCCTAATCATCTTTCATCGTCTTTGGTTCAAGAGGTTAATATCATGAAAACATTGCATTTTGGTGCTGGTAACATCGGTCGCGGCTTTATCGGCAAAGTGCTGGCGGATGCCAGCCATCAGGTCACCTTCGCCGACGTCAACGACACGCTTATCGATCAGCTCAACCACCGTCAGGAGTACAAGGTCCATGTGGTGGGGGCGGATCAGAAACTGGACGTGGTGCGCAACGTGGCAGCGGTGAGCTCCGCCGGTCACGAGGTGATCGCCCGCATCATCACCGCCGATCTGGTCACCACCGCGGTCGGCCCCAACATTCTGGACAAGATTGCCAGCACCCTGGCCAAGGGGCTGCAGGCCCGCTTCGATGCCGGCAACCTGACACCGCTCAACGTCATCGCCTGCGAAAACATGGTGCGCGGCACCAGTCACCTCAAGCAGGAGGTACTCAAGTACCTGCCGGTCGCGTATCATGCCACGCTCGAATCCTGCATCGGCTTCGTCGACTCGGCGGTGGATCGTATCGTGCCGCCCGCCGCAGCTGCCAACGATGACCCGCTGGAAGTGACGGTCGAGAGCTTCAGCGAGTGGATCGTCGACCAGACCCAGTTCAAGGGGGAACTGCCACAGGTGGCGGGCATGGAGCCCACCGACAACCTGATGGCCTTCGTCGAGCGCAAGCTGTTCACCCTCAACACCGGCCATATCGTCACCGCCTACCTTGGCAAGCTGCGGGGCTACCGCACAGTGCGCGAAGCAATCGAGGATCCGGTGATCCGCAGCAAGGTGCGCCGCGCCATGGAGGAGAGCGGTGCCGTGCTGGTAAAACGCTACGGTTTCGACCCGCGCCTGCACGCCGCCTATATCGAGAAGATCCTGGCCCGCTTCGCCAACCCCTATCTGGTGGACGAGATTGACCGGGTCGGCCGTCAGCCACTGCGCAAACTGGCGGCGGGGGATCGACTGGTGAAACCGCTGCTGGGCACCCTGGAGTACGGCCTGCCCAACGAGCAGTTGCAGGAGGGGATCGCCGCGGCGCTCCACTATCGCAATGCCGATGATCCGCAGGCGGTCGAGCTGCAACAGCTGCTGGCGGAGCTTGGCACGGCCAAAGCGTTGGCCCGCGTCACCGGACTGGATGCAGAGAGCGAAATCGTCCGCACCATAGTGGCTCGTTACGAGACCTTGTAATACCCTGCTGGCGGCGCATGACCGGATGCTCCAATTGATTGAATCGCAAGGAAATGCGCCCCATATGATAAAAACTGGGAGAGAGGCTGACTCTCTCCCTGTCAGCTGGACCCAATGCACCTATGACCACACACCAGGAAGATGAAGTACTGGAACGACTGAACGAGCAGGATGGCCCCCGCGGCTTCTTTCTCGAAGCCGTGACCATCCTGGAAGAAGCGGTCGACTCCCTGATGCGACGCGCCTTTCGTCAGGAGGAGTATGCCGTCAAATACGCCATCGAACCCCTGCTCAACCAGAGCGGCCCCCTCGGCCAGCTGGAGGTGCGCCTCAAGCTCATCTTCGCCCTCGGCCTCATCTCCCTTGAGCGCTATCAGGATCTGGAAGCCTATCTCAAGATCCGTGACTTTCTGGTGCGCGACCCCAAGGATTACCGCTTCAGCGACAAGCCGATCCGCGATCTGCTCGACCGCCTGCACGGGGTCAATCAGGGCGGCATGATGAAGCTGGAGCCCCCCGCCAGCGAAGAGGATTGGGCCTTCTACCAGATGCAGCTCAACCGGCTCGATCAGATGGTGCGCTCCGCACTGGTACTGGCGCTGGCCGACTGTGTCGGCGAACTCCACAAGGAGAGCCCCATCTAATCCGGCCACATGAAATGACATGACCGCCTGCTGGCGGTCTTTTTCTGCGCCGCCAGGGCCACTGCGTCTTGCCCCGCCCTCTGGCAGATGTCACTCTGGCTCATCGCCACCTCGCCTGTACAGTGGCCTCTTCTGTCACCACAGCTCTCATCCGGAGGAATCGCACCCCATGAGCGACCAGAGCGCCAACCCGCTGATCGCCCCGCTGCTGGCCCTGCTGCAACGGGCCGATGGCAGCAACAAGGTGCACGAGCTGATGGCGGCACTGCGCCAGCAGGGGGCAATTCCGCTACTGGCTGACGATGAGCAACTACAGCTGTTTCGGCTCAACTTCCTCATCATGAACGCCCTCTACCAGCTGCAGGCCGAGCTTTATGAAGAGGGTTGGTGGCTGGTGATAAGCACGCTGGATATCCGCCTCGAACCGCTTGCTTCCAATGCTGATGCGGGGCGTGCACTCGTACGGGGCGAGGCGCTGCGCAGCTACTACCTCGACTGGCAGGTGTTCTGGCAGACAGGGCGGGAGGAGGTGGAAGCCCTGCTTGCAAGCTTCTGGCGCGCCTGCGATGGTGCGGGACAACGAGAGGAGGCGCTGGCCCTGTTCGGACTGGCGATGGATGCCACGCCAGAGGCCATCCGCCGCCGCTGGCGGGAGCTGGCCCTTGCGCATCACCCGGATCGGGGGGGCGATGCCGAGACCTTTATTCGTATCCGCTGGGGCTGGGAGTGCCTGCGCGGATGATCCGGTTGCCCCCCGCAGGGTGACAGGCATAGACTGGAACCGGATATCCCCTCACAGGAGAGCATCATGACAGTCAGTGAACTTCGTAAGCTCTATCAGCAACATATCCTGCAAGAAGCCGAAATCCTCCACGACGTTGCCATTCCCGGCTGGCTCATCGAATTTCGCGACAAAAAGGGCACCCTGTATGAACTGACCGATACCCTCGGCTGCCCGGTCAGCTTCGGCACGGTCGATCAGGCGCGCGAACATGTGCATCTGGTGGCGGACTGTCCGGTGCAGGTGGAGCACCTCTACCGCTTTTTCGAACGCTAACCCGTTCCATCGTTAAAAAGGCTCCCGAGGGAGCCTTTTCTGTTCCGGTTGCGTGCCATTCCGCTTATTCCGGTTGCAACGGTTCCGGCGCTTTGGACTCCAGCTTTCTGACCGGCTTTTGCAGGATCAGGTTGGCCGGATAGGTGACCAGATCGCCGTTGTCATCCCGCACCCGCACATAGAAGAGACCGATCTCGGTGATGACGCCGGTGACCGAATCATCCTTGTCGAGGATACGGATCCGGTCGCCAATCTTGTAGGGAAAGGCGAAGAAGATGGTGATGCTGGCGGTGATGTTGGAGAGGATCGACCACTGCGCCACCATGGCCACGCCCAATACCGCGAAGAAGGAGGAGGCGAGCACCACCAGCCGCGAGAAGTCGAGCCCCCACACCCCGGCCAGTACCAGCAGGGTGGCGCAGCCGAGCAGGAAGTGGAAAACATGGGCCACGTAAATGACCCGGTTCTCGCTCACCTGCCGGCTCTGGCCAAGGGCCATCAGGCTCTTGTGGATGAGTCGCCGGATCAGGGTGTGACCCAGCAACAGCAGCAGGGTCAAACCGATGGATTGCCACATGGTTCGCTCCTCCCTACCACCAGCGTCGATGTTTGAGCCAGAACGCCAGCCCCACCGCCATCACCACCAATGCTCCGCAGAACACCCAGAAGGCGGTCGGGCTCTCGGCCCCCGGCATTCCACCCAGGTTGATGCCAAACAGGCCGGTCAGGAAGCTGGCGGGCAGAAACAGCAGCGCCATCACCGACATCTGGTAGGCACGGCGGTTGGTCGCCTCTGCCATCAGGTTGTTGATCTCGTCCGCCAGCACGGCGGTGCGCGCCACCCCGGCATCGAGGTCGTCGAGCCAGCGCCGCAAGCGGTCGGCGATGTCGAGCAGACGACGGCGGTCATCCTCATCCAGCCAGCTGATCTTCTCGTTGGCGAGGCGCGCCACCAGATCCCGCTGGGGCGAGAGGTAGCGGCGGATCATGATGAGCTGCTTGCGGATCAGCGCCAGTCGGCCATTGGCCGGCATGTCACGCATCAGCACCATCTCTTCCAGTTCGAGGATCTGGTCGTGCAGCTCCTCGACAAATTCGCCGGCACGATCGGTCAGGGCATCGCAGATCTCCACCAGCCAGTCAGCCGGGCTATCTGCGCCGCCGCCCAGCTTGAGCTGGTTGAAGACATCCTGTTCGGAGAGCAGCGGCCGGCGCCGGCTGCTGATGATGAGATCCGGGGTGATGTAGATGCGCAGCGCCACCATCTCTTCCGGTCGGTGATCCTTGTTGCGGTTGATGCCGCGCAGGATCAGCAGCACAGTCTCCCCCATCCGGACCAACTTGGGTCGATTGCTCTGGCCGAGCAGCGACTCTTTTGCAGCCTCGTTGAGTAGCGGCGTCTGCAGCAGCCAGCGTGCCGCCTCCGGATTGCCGTAGTCCAAATGCAGCCAGCCCGGCTGCTGCTCCGGAATCTCGCTTCCCGCCGCCAGCGGCGTCATGCCGCCCTTGCCATCCAGGGTCAGGGCATAAATTACATCACTGGGCACCCGATCCATCTCGTCTCCTTCTCGTGTCACATGCAGCCCCCAGCTTACACGAAAGGCGGGGCCGACTCAGCCCCGAGCCAGCCTCGGGGGGATTGTGCTACCATGCGCGCTGCCATTTTGTCGTCCGTTTGACTACAGGAAACCATGCCATGCCTATCTGGGTTGATGCCGATGCCTGCCCCATTCCGGTCAAGGAGATCCTCTACCGCGCCGCCCACCGAGCTCAAGTGGTAACCACCCTGGTGGCCAATCAGGGACTGCGGGTGCCCCCCTCACCTTTCATCAAAACCCAGCAGGTGGAGAAAGGATTCGATGTGGCAGATCATGTCATCGCCCAGCAGGTCAAACCCGGCGATCTGGTGATCACCGGCGACATCCCACTAGCCTCCTGGGTGATCGATGCCGGCGGTGAAGCGCTCAATCCCCGCGGCGAGATCTACACCCGCGAGACCATCAAGGCGCGTCTTGGCATGCGCAACTTCATGGAGGAGCTGCGCTCAGCCGGAGTACAAACCGGCGGCCCCGCCCCCTTCAACGCCGCCGACAAGCAGCGTTTTGCCAACGCCCTCGACAAGTGGCTGGTCAAGGGCAAGCTGGACTAAGCACAGCCCCGGTGCAAGCCGGGGAAAATATCTTCCCCCTCTTAACGCTCTCTTAAGTCTTGCCGCCTAACCTTGTCGCTGTTGCAACATCAACCGCAAGGAGCAAGCAATGAAACTGACCCCCCTGTTGTTACTGATCCCCCTATTGAGCGGCGCAGCCCTGGCCGATCCCCAATGTACCCGGACCGACAAGAGCAAATGGCTGAGCGAGGCTGATGCCCAACAGCAGATCAAGGCGATGGGCTACGAGATCAAGAAGTTCAAGGTCACCAAGACCAACTGCTACGAGATCTACGGCTGGGACAAGGAGAAGCGCAAAGTCGAAATCTACTTTGATCCGACCGACCTGAAAAAAGTGAAGGAAGAGATCGACGAATAGCGCAGTAACAGGCCGCGCTGGCGGCCCCTCCATGGAGTCTTGCCATGACAACCTCATCTGAAGTGAAAGTGTGGGATCCCCTCATCCGGCTGTTTCACTGGGCCACCGTCACCCTCTGCCTGCTCAACTTCTTCGTGCTGGAAGAGGGGAGCAAGCCCCACCGCTACGTCGGTTATACCCTGGCCCTGCTGCTGCTGGTGAGAGTGGTATGGGGCTTTGCCGGCTCCTACTACGCCCGCTTCGGCCAGTGGTGGCCGACCCCGGGCAAGGTGCGAAGCTACCTCCAGCAGCTGCTAAAAGGCCGTCACCCCTACTATCTGGGCCACAACCCGATGGGAGCACTGATGATCTGGCTGCTGATCCTGCTGCTGGTGAGCACCATCACCACTGGCTGGCTCACCACCTGGGATGCCTTCTGGGGCGAAGATTGGCTGGAAGAGCTGCACGGCACCATCGCCAACATCCTGCTGGCAGCCGTCGGCGTCCACGCCGCCGTAGTGATCCTGACCGACCGCCTCACTCGCAGCGACCTGCTGCGCGCCATGATAGTGGGCAAAAAACGGGTGCCTGCCGACGCCAGAGTGGAAGACCCGCGCAACGATTGAGCGGGTCGACCCGCCAGCCCCGCTTTTTTGCTGCAACGGGCTACAACACTGGTAAGATGCGCCGCCATTTTCCCATGTTGTAGCCACCATGACCGCCCAAGGGCACCTGCTCTTCTCCGTTACCTGTACCCTGATCGCCCACAAACTGCAGCTGACACCGGCCCTGGCCGATGCCAGCCTGTGGCAGAGCATCCCGATCGCGCTGGCCAGCGCTCTGCTGCCGGATCTCGACCACCCCAAATCGCTGCTGGGACAGCAACTGCCGTGGATCTCCAAGCCCCTGTCGCGCCTCTTTGGCCATCGCGGCTTCACCCACAGCCTGCTGGCGGTTGCGGCCGCCATCTGGGGGCTCAACCAGCAGCTGCCGCCCGATACCTTGCCGGTCGGAGTCAAGGATGCCCTTATCGTCGGTGTAGCCGCGCGGGTGAATTGATCACTAAAGGCTAGTGAATTGATCACTCAGAGCTGTGATCAATCCACTAGGAATTTAGCCTTTAAACTCGACCATGCGGGGGGCGACACTGCAAACAATGGTGAGCGTACTTCTTGGTTGAAGGGTAAAAAGGCCAGATGTGCCAAGGGTGTCGGAAGAAACCCCATCAATTGAGTATGTGATTGCAGTAACAACGCCACCTGAAACACTCAGAGTGATGGGATTATTGCTGGTATTGTTATAAACGATGGCGCCAGCAACGATTGTAGGAACAAGAACAAAAACACCTGTCCATGAAGCCTCATGACGCCCAAGCGCGCGATTATACACATCACGAACAGCTAACTTGCCATGACTATCATCAGTGATTGAGCCAGATCCATTGCGGTTATAGGTTAGGTCATGACAACTGTTATTGACCGCAGATGAGGCATGATAGATAGACTGATGCACACCACCAGCAACACGATTGCCAACAGATCCTGCAGCAAAGGTGACGATCTTGTCTGTTGTAACATCACGAAGGGTATTTTCACGCCCTTCAAAGTAGACATCATGATCGGTGTTTGCTTCGAAGTCTGTGCCCATAAATACGTTGTTAAACGCATCTTGGGTTGGACCGGTGGCGCTGCGGAAATAGGCTCCTATAGCATTCCCCTCTGATGTACCAACAAGGAATACGTTCCCATAGGCATACACCAAATCAACACCTATACCGGAAACACCCTCCATCAAGATATTTTCAAAAATACAAAATGATACGGGGTGGCCAGCTGATCCACCTTTGAGCAACAATCCCGTGGCAGGCTGAGCATCAGAAAACCACGGTTCCTCAATGTGGCTGGCTGTTGGCTTCATGTAGTGATTGCATACAGCAAAACCAACCTCAAAAGCCGCCATGCCGGCACCAGCACCCGTTACCTTAACATCATATCGGCAGTGAGCTGTGTTATCAGTTATGAAAGTTGACGTTGTTACATCAGCATCAGCTTCAACAATAAAGCCACCAATGATGTTGATGTTGTACTTGGTCTGAGCGCCTCTGATAGTTAATGGGTCAGCTGTCCCGGTAAAACGAAGCCTTACAACCCCAAGAGACTTGAAAGACAAATTGTCAATCGCCCAATTTGGCATTGATGAATACTCATAAACACCAGCAGGCCATAGAACAGTGGGCAATGAGGATGTGGCAGATGCGGCAAGAGTAGATAGATAAAGATGGCATGCAGCAAAAGCAGATGAGTTGTCAAAGCCTGGGATTGGCTTTGCACCAAAATCATCGACAATATTCAAAAAACCGCTGTTTACTTTAAGTGCTTTGATAGCTTTCAAAAGCTGATCATCAACCGACTTATCAGGTGTGATTCCAGCTTCTACAATCACACTAAGCAACTCGTTGGTGATCTGGTTAAACCAGTCTGCACCTGGAACAGTAGGCGCCTGACCAAGGCCACCCTCAGTAAAATATTGGCGGGTTAAGCTTTGCACCGGTCGGCGCGCTGGCTCCACATCTACTCCAGATCCACGATCAGGCCAAAACATAGTTACACCTCATAGTTAAAGTCATAGTAAAAACCAGCCAGCTTCAAGCGGTTCAATACACACTCAAGAATCAGTGAGGCCTGACCTCGCAATGGTGTCAGAACATCATCCAGAACGGTAAAAAGGTCCTCAGGAATACCAATGACATCGACGCGCAGAACGAATCGCGTCGAATCTGGATAAATTGGGTAATTGACATCGCGCAGCACGTTATGCGGCCACTGTTCATGCACCTTGACTTCATATCCAAGAGCAGCAGCGATAAACTCGATTTGCCATGAAGCCAGGCCGCCTTTGCGGTGATACTTCTCCACCACTGCGGCGCGACGTTGTTCGAATGTCTGATAGGAAATATTGCACTCAGGCAGGCCAAGATAGACCTCCCACTCAGGCAGCAGCTGCACTGTTGTTTCAGGGCGCATTTCAAGCAGAAGCTGTTCCGCGCTTAGCTCAACTTCCTGCAGTCGCTTGGCAAATCCGATCGCGTACTTTGGCAAGAACGACTCAGGATCGCGCGGCCAAGCGCGACCACACGGCATCTGTTGCAGCAGCACATCAGCCCATTGCTCTACAGAGTGGGCCACGTTACCACCCCGATCACATTCAATTCGGTAGCTGCTGCAGGAACATCAGCATTCAAGTCGAGACCGTAATCTCTAACGCCAGTTGCCGAGCCAATAGCTGTGCGTATCTTTGACAGCAAAAGCGATTCACCTGGTTGCAAGGTTCTCTCATAGCCATTCAGGTTCTTCTCGATAGCGGCGCGAATCTCAGCGCTATCTGGGGTTGGGGTGATCGTCAGATTGGTGGTCTTGAGTGTTGGCCCTATGATGACAGGTTCGATACCAGCAGGGCGGCCAACCAGCACGCCAGTAGCCGGGTCAGCATGACGGAAGAGGTAATCCTTCATCAAAAACTGCTCGGTAGGAGTCGGCAGGATGTCAGGCCGGTCATCATAAACCCAGCCGATCCCGACCGTTCCGCCGCCTTGCCACACGTCATAAGCCCATGCGCGGGTCACGCCAGCCACCTCCCGCATCCAGGTGACATAATCGGCCACAGCGCCCCCCATCGGCGGGTTGCGCTTGCGGAACAGCAGGCGCTCAAGCAGCTGGTTGATCGGCTCGATATCTGCCCCGCCGCTGATGTCTTCGCTGACGCCGTTGGACTGCAGCCCGGGAACGGGTGTGACCAGTGCCAGCGGTTGGCCTGCGGCAAGGTTTCCTGCTGCGCCAGCCTCTGTAGCCTGCACTTGCACAGCAACAACGCCACCACTCGGGCTGGCGCTGCTGGTGACGGTGTATTGACGGCCGTCGCTGTGCTGCAGCACGGTACCGACAGGGGCTGGCACGGTACCCTGCAGTGTGGCATGGCCTGCGGCATAGGTAGCCTGTTTGCGGATCACCCCTTCGAACTGAGCGGTTTCGATAATGGTCTGGTCATCCGATTCGCTGGTCGGGATGATCTGACGGACGATCCACATCTGGTGATCGTAGAGGTCGCGCTGGCCAGCGGAAACGGCGGAATTAAGCGCCTGCTCGATGCCGAACTTGGGCAGCACGGTGCCAAGGCTTGACTCGATATCGAGCAGGCCGCTGGCGGTGATCTGGCGCAGGGTGGGGACGTTATACGGCATTTGCTTGCGCCTCCCACCGCTTGTTGATGGTCATGGTGGTGTTGGTTCCGTCAGGGCTGGTGATGGCGATGTTAAGCTGCAGCATTTGAAACTGGGGAATGGCTCCGGTCACCACGATATTGCTGGCGTAATCAGGCTTTAAATGGGCATCAAGGGCGGTTTGTGCGTAGGTCACGGCCTTGTTGCGCACGTCGGTGGTGAGCTTTTCGCGGTCGAGCAGCCAGAGCTTGCTGCCCCAATGCTGGTCGGCAAAGGTATCGCCAATCCAGCCGCGCTTATCGGCGGTACCGTCTGGCAGCACATCGGAGTCATCGGCGCGGGCATCGGTGAACAGCACCTGCAGCACCAGCGTTTCGAGGCCATCATCCTGACGCAAACCGGCCGGGGTGATATCGATATCGCCCCGGCCGGTTTCGTTGTTCCAAATGATGGCTGTGGTCATATCCCTCACACTGGGGGCGATGTTTGCCCCCCACCTGGTAAATCGTGTTTATGCTCCAGAAACGACTTGCCGTTGATGATCACATCGCCATCAACAATGATGTTCAACGTGACGTGCATGGCGCCCTGAAACTCGTTATCAGGGGATATGGTGGTGGTTTTCTCTTCGGCTGTGATAATGACGCTTTTCGCGCTGAGCGCGGCCAAGCCGTCTTTACCAAGGGTGAGGTTGTGACCCTCCAGATGGTATAGGCAACTATCCCCAGCATCCAAGTCTTTCGGGCGAAATCCCTTGTGCTCGACGGCAATGGCCACCAGTCCGGCACGGGCGCCACCCAGCCCCAGCACGATGGCTTCAGACCCTTCTGGCGGCACGCTGGTGTGGCCGTAGTTCTGGAAGCGCTCGACATCATCCGCCCCTTCGTCTGCCAGCACCTTGAGTTGCAGGTTCTGGCGCTGCAGGGCGTCATTGACCAGTGTGACGATGGCGCGATCGGCAATCAGGCGCAGGCGGCGCTGCAGCGGGGCCAGCAGCTTCTGTACGTCACGAATACTTACCATGTGGTCACCTCTTTGGTCTGTTTCTTGGTTACTTCTGCGGGGATCAGCATCGCCTCGCGCGGGGTCAGGTTGATGATGGCCTCGCGGCCTGCCTGGTCGTCTTCCATCAGGGTTACGGAGACGATCAGCCAGTTAACATCCAGCCCCTGGATCTCGTCCTTCACTTGGCACATGCGGTTGATTCGCCAGAGCGGGCCGCTGTCTCCTTCCATCCCCTGAGTGCGCCAGCCAGCGACGGTGATCTCGGTCTGGGTACCTTCGCCAATGCTGCGCTGTTTTTGCCACTGGCCGCGCTTGCTGGCACCGGCCACGGTGGTGACATCTTCGGCGATGATGATGCGGGGGCGATAGCGCGGCACATCCGGATCGCTGATGGTGGCCTTCTGGCCGCCTATTGTAGTGGTCGGGGTGTTATCCCACGTCGTGCCGCCGCCGTAGCTGCTACCTTTGACGATCCATTCTGATGCCCGATCTCGCATGCTGAAGTTGCCACGGGCCGCCAGAATGTTCGTGCCCAGGATAAGGCTGGCGCCCATCTCCTGTTCGCTGGCCTGCGTCAACACCAGCTGGCCTTTCTCGTTGGTGGTGAGCAGCACTGCCCGCTGCTTGGCCAAGCGATCGAGCAGCTCGAAACAGGTCTCACCCTGCTCGATGGCCACGCGGGGGAAGGCAGCGCCCAGATCGCACTCGACCACTACCTCGATATTGAACGGCTTGGAGATATCGCGGGCCACCTTATCTAGGGTGACGTTCTGCCATTGGCCGCTCTTGTAGATGGCCGAGCAGTCCACCAGATCGCTGGTCTTGCTGCGGCCGCTGACCACCCAGCTCACTTCCTTGGCGTCATAGCTTGGGGTGAAGTCGTCCACGTACCCAGTCAACACCAGATCGTTGCCGATATGCACGGTGCAGGCGCTGCCTTCGCGGATGGCCATCGCTTTGGCGTCATCCCATTTACGGGTCATGGTCAGCTCGAAATCACCGGCAATATCGCGCAGGCTGCGGGTGACGCGCACCTTCTGCCAGCCACTATAGAGCTGACCATCCACGCGCAGGGTAATGGGTTCAGCCATTGGTCACCTCGTCAATCACCTGAATGGTGGTGCTCGGGGTGATGAAAGCAGGATCGCGCAGCTTGTTGCCCATCACCAGCCGATCGCGGTATTCGGCATTGCCATACTGCTGCCACGCCAGCAGCGCAGACGCGGTGGTGGTGGTCAGGGTAATCTGACGGCGGCGCGGCAGCTTTGCCCCCCGTTCGCGGCTGTCGTTGAGCAGGGCAAGGCGCAGATCGCGCAGGGCGCGCCAAACATCGCTCTGCTCGGCCTCTACCGCATCCATGGCCAGCTCGGCCAATATGTTGGCCCAGTAGTTTGCCAGCTGCTCCAGATCGTCTGCGGTGAGCAGCAGGTTGCGATCTGCCCCCACTACGCCATCCATGGTGACCGGACGGCTGATCTGGTTGTTGACCTGATCGCCGGTAAGCGACTGGCCGATAGTCACCTGACCATTCTGGTCTGGGGTAAAGTCGCGGTTGGTACCGAGATCCGCGCTGGCAATGGCACTGGCCGCCGCCGTAGCGGTGGCACGGTCAATCAGCGCGGTGAAGGCCTTGCCATTATCGAGCGCGGCATTCAGCTCGGTGGGGGTGTCGATGGTAGGTACTGACGAGGCCACGCCGGTGGTAACGTCGCTGTTGATGCTGGTCGGCAAGCCGCCAGTGATAGCCAGCTCGGCGCGCATCCCTTCCCAACGGCGGCTTACCTGGTCATAGACAGAGAGCGCTCTGATGGGGTCAGTCACCACGCCTTTGACATCCTCCACGATGCCGGTCACCTCGCGGGCAAGTTCGCCCGGGTAGGCCAGCAGCGATCCGACGCTATCCTTGGTGCGCATCAGGCGATCGGTCCACTCTCGGAACTGGTCAGGCAGGGATGGCAGGCCACGGGTCAACTCGTCCAGATCGTCGAGGAAGGTATCGACCATCACGCCCATGTTGTCGATGCCGGTGACGAAGGAATCGAGGAATGACTGCTCACTGGCACCCTGCGCAGCGGCGGCCGCATTGCCAAGGGTGGCGGCGGTATCGATGACAGCAGAGGGGAACAGGTTCTTGCCCGCTTCCCAGACCGTGAAGGTCACATAAGCAACGCCATCCTCTTCGTTATCCAGCCGGTGGCTAACGTCGCCGACCTGCACGGTGCGCACGCCCCACCACGGATGGATCATCTCGCCAGTGCCTGGTTGGTTCAGGGCATCGAGCAGGGCGCGCAGCTTGGATAGATAGTCTTTGCCGACCAGCTTGCCGGTGATCTGCTCGTTAGTGATCGCGGCGCCGTTGTCTTCGGTCCAGCTGCTTTCGCGCTTGGGGTATTCGCGGGGGATGGCACGGCGACCGCCTTTGCCTTCCACGGTATTCAGCAGGAATTCAACGCCCCTGATCGAGGCGGTCAAACGCTCTTCAAAGCTCATTCAAACCATCCTTACGGCATCAATGAAGGGCCGTTATCCACGCGCACCTGCAGCCCGGGAGCCGCATCGCGGGCACGAACGGTGATACGGTCATCGCTGACCTTGATGTCGATACCAAGGTTGTCAGGGCGCGGTGATGGCGTGATATCTCTGGTGAAGAATGCCTTCATCTCATCAAACACATCGAGAATGCCTGGGGCCGGAGAAATGCCGTCAGTGCTAAGGTTGAAAAGACCATTACCCTTATCAGCCAGCTCCTTGGCGCGCTCTTCCTTTCTGCTCCAAGATGGCAATCCACCGAGTTCAGGGATAAGCGAAACGCCATACAGCGCAGTTCCGCCCGCGATCAGCTTCTGAACATTAAGAACGCTCTTGTTGCCAGCCTGATTGCCTGCCGGAGTAAGAGATCCATCTCCAAATCCAGAACCCGGCATATTGACCACATAGACTGGCGTTGCACCCAGATCGGCCATGGCGTCACCAATACCCCCAGCACCGCCCTTTCCTTTCTTGAAAATTGCACCTGCAGCCCAACCACCGGCAGCAATAGCCCCCTTGGCAACCGGAGCAAGCAATCGGCCTCCTTTGTTGAGCAGATAGATGCTGCCCAGGATCTTGGCCAGATTCTCATAACCGCCAACCATGTCAGCGATGCCGCTTGCCGTCTCACCAACCGACTTAAGTACGGGGATCAGTTCTGCGCCAAGCTCCTTGGCATCACGGATTGCCTCAGCGGCGGCCTTGAAGGCATCAACCAGATTCCCACCAATCTTTTCGACCAGTTCATCGTATTCTCCGGTCTTCTTCATCTCGTCCAGCTGCTTGAGCAACGATCCAAGCTCCTGCTTGAGCACGGTAAAGGCGCCACTATCCATCACATCGGTTTTGAACATGGTCCAGCTGTCGCCCATATTGGAGATCATGCCGTTCCAGCTCTCCATCTGGGTTTTCGCTGCCCCCTTAGATGCCAGCCCCATCTGATCGATAAGGTCCTTGATCGCTTTCCTGGTCAACTGGCCTTTACTTGCCATGTCCTGCAATTGCTGGGTGGTGTAACCAAGGCCGTTATTCTTGCCAAGCTCCTTGCTGGCCTTCTGCAGGTAGTCCCAAACTGGCACGCCACGTTCCAGCAGCTGCAGCGCCTCTTCGCCCTGCAGCTTGCCTTTCGTCCATGCCTGACCAAGTGCCAATGAAATGCCATCCATCGTTTCGGCTGTGCCGCCCATCATGGCGGCCTGATCGGCAATGGCCTGCATGGTGCCATCCATCGGATCGAGGCCAAACGCCTTCAATCTGACGAATGATTGGGTCACCTCGTTGACGGCATAGGGGGTATCTTGGGCGAACTGCTTGACCCAACTCATTGCCTTGGCGCCACCTTCCGGCCCACCTTGCAATTTGTTGAGCATGATCTGATACCGCTCGAACTCGGCAGCGGTCTTGATAAAGGTACGTTCAAAGGCGATGGCAGATGCAGCACCGGCCAACACCAACCGATTGCCAAAGGTATCAATGCCCTGACTGGTCGCTGCCATGGTCGAGTTCATCATCGCCAGCGCGTTCTTGCTCTGGGCGGCAAACTGACTCATTGACTGACCATATTGGCGGGCTTTGACGGCCATATTGCCAGCCAGATTGATGACGATATCGGTAACAAGTTTATCGGCCATGATGACCTCTATTTACGACGTGGTGGTGATGGCGGGCGGATAAGTTGCTCATGGATCTTGAGCAAGCGACGGATGGAGTAACATTTCAGCTCGCTGATAGGGAGGCGATTCCCCATGAAAAAGAGAAACGCCTCCAAAGGTTCAGCCAGCTGCTTAAACTCGCCCCCGCTTGGCAATCTCCTCCAGCACCAGTCGATCAAGCTCTGCTGCTTTGTTTTGCAGCAATGTCAGATCATCACGATGTAGATTGCGCAGCTGTTTCATATTCAACGGGCCTTGAATTTCGCCAATATATTCAACTTGGCGGCAAAGCATATTAAGGCCCATGCGAACATCAGATGTATAAGCGGCAACTTTACCGCTAGCCAATTCAACTACCTGCTCAGCTTCAAGTTGCGAATCAATAATGTCACTGGCGGTTAATTCGCGTAGGCCAACTTCTTTTTCAAAAGTCTCCTGACCATCAGAACCAGTAACTTTATAACCATGTTCAAGATTGAAGGTCATGACAGCCATAATTAAATCCTTACAATCTTGCGACCCATGAAGCTGGTTTTAATATCGCCAGACTCTTCATTAAGCGTTGCCTGACCGCATACACAACCGGTCATCATATAACTGACGCCGTTATCACCATCCCAAACCAATTGGGCATTGCTGATGGCTTTGATATCGATGATATCGACATCTTCATCAGCGGCGATGGACAGGTTCTCAATCTTTGGCGGCAAATACTTTTTGGATTCACCCCATACCACACCAGGGCCGACATGCTGAGTCCAGTCGTTACCGCCCGGATCCAGAGTAGAACCGCCCTTGGTCTTGATTTGCTTGCCATTCACACGGATGGTCACTTCACCGAGGATTTGTCCCATGGTGTCCCCCTTAGAGTTTGAACTGGATCAGCGCTGCGAAGACGCGCAGCTGGTTGACGACATCCGGATGGCACACGCAGTTGAGGCGGTTGCGATCGGCGGTGTCGCGATAGACGCTCAGCGTCTCTTTGAACAGGTCGAAGTTTTCCATCAGGCCAGCGGTCACCCAGTCGAGCGCCACTTCCAGAATCGCCTGCTCCATCAGCTTGGGCGTGACCACCGGCTGTGCCGGGTCAATCTGCGCCAGCACGTTGTCATCGGCCAACTTGTGGCGCGGGAACCGGTTGGTGACCATCACCTTGATGTCGTAACGCATCTTGCCCAGGGTGGCCGGTGTGGTGATGTCGAGATAAGAGGGATCAGGGTCGCCAAAGGCGTTCTTCTGATACATCGACACTTCGCGCTCGATGGCCACCACGTCACCGGGCTGCACCTGATAGGTGGCAATGCCGGATTTGAGCAGGTTGTTACGCTCGTCAAAGGCGAAACGGTCAGCCTTGGCCGGCGCCAGAATGCCTGGCAATGCCAGCGTCTGCAGCGGGCGAGCCGGGTCAATGGCCAGCTGATAAGAGGCCACGCCGCAATAGCTGGCCGCGAACTCCCAGCTCGGGCTCGGTGACTTGCTGGTACCCATGCAGGAGAGCAGGAAGTCGTTGCGCGCTTCGCCGAATGTGATGGTCTCGCCATAGGTACCACGGAAGGCGGTATAGGCGATCGCCTCAGACATCTTGAGCGGTCCCCAGCGGGTCAGCAGTTCATCGCGCAAGGTGTTGAGGCTGGCAGTGTCGTTAAACGGCGTCATGATGTGGTTGTACCACTCGTCCGGCATGGCAGCGATCAGAGCGGCCATATCGGGAGCGCCGGAACCATTGGCCATGCCGGTATAGGTAATGGTGACACCGGGCGGCAGCTGCTCGCCTGCGTAGTAGTTGTAACGCAGGTCGATATCGTTGCCGGTCAGGCCCTTCCACTTGGCGGTGACGTTGACGCGGGCGGTGTCGGTGCCATCCACGGCAGCGGTCACCGGCAGGTTCTTGTTGGCATTGATGGCGGCCGCTGCCTTGGTGGCGATGCTGGCGGCGGTATCGGCGGCGATAACGCCAACCTGCACCGATTGACCGGCGATCAGCAGATAGACGGTACCGGCCTGAGTGGCAGGGCCACCGAAGATATAGGAGCCTGACGCTGACGCTCCGGCAGTCAGGTTGCCGCTGGCGATAGCAAAGGTGCGGGTGTAGCTGTTGGCCTTGCGGTAACGCTTGGCAGCCAGCGCCATCATGGAGCCTTGACCGAACAGGGCATCAATGGCCGATTCACTGACCGGGATCTCGACCACGGTCTCCGGATCGGCGGTACCGGCACCGGTACCCGATTCGATCATCTGACCGAACAGCAGCACGTTCTGATCCTGGGCGATGTTGCCGCTCAGGGCCTGCGAGTTGTTGATCTCGATATAGACGAGCGGCACGCGCACGTCATTGGGGATAGTTCCGAGAGCCATGGTCACTCCTTCGCTTGCGGTTTCTTGGTGGCCTTGGCGGCCGGTTTAACTTCGTTCACATCACCATCGGCCAGCCGTTTCAGCCAGAAGCTGGTGCGCGGTACCTTCTCGCCATCGGCGGCCAGCTTGCTGCCATCCGGCTTTTTGATGACCAGCCCGGGGGCCGGTTTCAGATGCAGTTCCATCATTGCTCCTAAGGTGTTGGGCCTGGCACGGTGATATCTGCCTCGCAGACCGGTGAGCCATCGCCCTGCTCGGCGCGCCAGTTCATACGCAAGAAGTCATCGAGCGTGGCGGGGTCGATGGGGTTATCCAGCGGCCAGTCTTGCCGCCATGTCACCGACCAGATCGCCAGCCCCAGCTTGTCGATGCCGGTGGTGTAGAGGTTGTCCATCCGCACGCCTTCCGGCGCTTTATAGGCACCAGTGCCACGCCAGCCGCCGGTCAACATCAGGGCGGTGGCCAGCCGACCGGCAATCACCTCGGCGCGCTGGTCTTTGGCATAGCCGAACTGGTCAGCACAGAACACGAAGGCGACAAACTCGATAGTGCCGATCAGGCTGCCTTCACGGCGCATCGATACCACCCGCTGGGCGCAGATACGGATGCCGCCATCGCGGTTCCCCATCCAATACTTGATATCGTCCGGCTCGTTGAAGCGGCCGATATGGCGCTCCACGGTTTGCACCCGGTCAATCAGCCGATCCGCGCCGGGGCCGGTGGCCTCCAGATAGGGCTTGAGGTAGTTCACTACCCCTTCGCAGGCGCTGACGGTGCTGCCGATGGTGCCAAAATCAGGGCGGCTCATAAGCCTGCCTCCTTCATCACGTCTTGCCAGAAGTCGCCAATCACGGCGAGCAACTCGGTCTGGTTATCGCTGGAGAGGCCCAGAAACTCGCGCTGGGGGATCTCCATCATGCGGGTAAAGCTGCCGACCGACTGATAGACCGGGAACTTGAGCGCCTTGCCAAACGCCTGACTGATGCGGCGAACGTGGGCAGGCACCTGCACCGACCCGCTGAAGCCGTCCTGATGCACTCCGGAATAAGCCAGCGGCGAGCCGACCCGCACGCTGTTTCTCTGCACCTGATACTCGATGCTATCGAGCAGGTCGCCTTCACCCTGCAGCAGGCTTTGGCCGCCGTGGCGGGTCTTGGCGTAGGCATCTGACCAGGGCGCCCATGGCGTACCATCCGGCGCGGTCTTCTCGTCACTGATGCGGCGGCGGGTCTGACTTTCGACAACTGCGCCGATGCTTTCCAGCAGCTCGGCCTTGTAGTCGTTGCGGCCCATGGTATCGAGCAGGCGCTGATAGCGCGCCAGCTCTTCGCCCCGGGTCGATACCTGCACCGAGATCGCCATCAGAGCACCCCTTTCAGGCTGTTGCGGGTGAACAGGCGCTCATTCTCTTGCACCAGCTCAACCTTGCCGACGCTGCCCTCTGGCGGCATATCCGGCGTGGGCAGGCCCAAGTCAATCTTGCCCGCCGCAATCTCTTTGATTTTGGCGATGGCGCGGTCATAGCGTTCGCGCAGCAGGTCGGTGGCCTGATTGTCGCGGTCGGCCAGCCAGTAGAAGGCGATCACGATGGCGTTGCGTTTGAGCAGATCCGGCACGGTCGGCAGCGGCAGCACAAAGCGACGAGACAGGTATCCATTGATTTCGTCATCGGCGGTGGCCAGTGCCTCATCAATCCAGACATCGTTCAGGGTGTCGGTGCTGCGGTCGAGCGCGAAGTTGTAGAGCATCGAGCCGTCGCGGTCTTCCAGATCCTGCTTCGTCGCGTAGATGGCCATGGTCAGTCCTTGATATAGCTGCTGATCAAAACTTGACTAGAAACAGTGGCGGCCGCTGCCATCAGCGAACCAGCTGCGGTTTCAAGCAGCTTTGCGACTTCTTTATCACCAGCACCGCCAAGCTCATTGACCAGTGGCATCAGCTCGTTCTGCATTTGGCCAATGATTGCGTTGGCGGTCTTCATCAGCTGGTCAATTTTGACCAACTTGGCAGGCGGCAATGCGATGCCAGCCAGTTTCTCTTCGATAATTACGGCCATGGTTATGCCCCCATCACTTCATATTCGGTGCAGACCAGCCACGGCTCGTGATAGACGCGCTGGGCCTGTTCTGCTGTCAGGTAGCAGCACGGGATCTCGCAACTGTGGTCGTGCGGCACATCGGCCTTGGCGGTAACCACAAAGACGCGGGTCGGGCTGGAATGCAGGAACTGGACCTCGCAGCGCCAGAAACCGGCCGGAGACTTGGCCTTGACGTCGAACTGGCCGAGCAGCCAGTCAGCGTTGATCTGATTTGCAGCGGCCTGCTGTTCGGCTTCGAGACGGGCAGCTTCGGCGGCTTGCGCTTCGGCGGCCAGTCGGGCCTCTTCGTCGGCCTGCGCTTCGGCAGCCAGTCGTGCCTCTTCGGCGGCCCGCTGTTCAGCTTCGAGACGCGCAGCTTCGGTATCAGGTTCTACCAGCACTTCGCCATCTTTCTTCTGTTGGGGCTGCGCTTGTACCAACTCGGTACCCGCGCCCACTGCTGCAGCTGCCAGCTGCTGGCTTTTGTCGTCACCGGTCGGGGTGGCTTTCTTTTTCGTGGCCATTTCAATGCTCCTTTAAACGGTCGTTACTAGCGGTTTACACCGCCGATATCACGGTTTCAGTGGTGATCTGCTCGGCTATCAACAGCACGCCGGTCAGGTTGAAGGTGCCACCATTGCTGCGGATCACCGGCTTGGTGCCGTTGAGCGCGATAAAGCCGTTCTTGTCGATAGAGAAGAAGGTCGCCAGGGTGATGACATCACTGGTGACGGCGACATCACGACTGGCCACCAGGCGGTTGCCATTGGTGCCGACAAAGTCGAGCTGCATGGAACGGTTGGTACTTCCGCCAGTCCAGCTGCCTTCCAGGTTGAGCTTGAAGGCCACACTAGCGTTGTCGTTGTAGACGTTTAGCTTGTCACTGGTTGTATTAAAAAACGGGGCCAGCGCGCCAGCAGCAGGAGCCGGCAAGGCTTTGAGCAAGGCAACAAGATCGCGGTTGGTATCACCGGGGATAGATACACCGGTCAAGCCAGACCAACGCACTTCGCTTTTCTTGCGCGCCGGCAACGGTGTGCTTGGGCCCTTGAGGAAGCTGTCTCCAAACATGGATTATCCCTCCACCACAACCAGCGGTCCGCCAGGCTGTTGCAGCGCACGGGCATAGATATTCTGGGCCGGGTCAAAGCTCCAACTTTCACGCTTTCCGCTCTCCAATGTCATGCCAACCATTTCAGTGGGCGCCGGCAGAGTATTGCCAGTACGAAAAATCATCCTCTGGCCTGTCTGGTTTTACATGGTGCCGCTGACAGCACTGGAAACCAGCACCCAGGCGGTCGTGCTCAGCGTCTTGGTGGTCGTGGCCATGTGGTTCTCCTGGTTGGATAAACAGTCGGGGCTTCAACGCTATGGTGTTGCCAGCTCCACCCCGACTGGATTGGTTACATCAGATGACCGGTCACACCAGATACGGGCTGACCACGACCTCGACGTTGTTGTAGTAGATGTTGCTCTGACCGTTATCGAGGAACTCGCGTTTGATCAGCTTGCGGGCTGCCGCTTCGTTGCTCGGGCCGACGACCAGAATGCGCGCCATGGTACCGATGGGGGTTCCGTTGGACTTCTTCATGTTGGCCAGCTTGGTCTTGGCCGCTTCGAAGTTGGCTTCATCCAGCGCAGCCTTGGAGCCGATGGCGGTCTGCGGGAAGCCGAAGCCGTAGCCATGGCGACCGTCAACACCCGCCGCGAACTTGTTGTTGAACCAGGTGTATTCGCTGGTTGCGTTCATGGTCTGGAAGTCAAACGGGCGACGTTCCTGGAACACGATGGGTTTGACCACCTGCATATCGTCGATAACGAACCACGGGGCACCGGTATCGGTTGCCGGATCGCCCACCACGTTGGAGAAGGTGGTGGCCGGAGTGGTATCGAGCGGGTGGTCGGTATCGAAGAAGTTCTGACCGTCATAGCAGAGGGTGGTAAAACCCGCCGCCAGCAGACCATAGACGTTCTTGTCAGGGAACTGCGCCGCTTCACGGCCGAAGTTCTCGGAGATGACCGAATACTTGCCGATCTGGTCGTCTTCCACGTCTTCGCGCTTGATGACGATGGATGATTCGAAGGTCTTGTTGAGGATCTGATAGCCATGGCTACCCACCTCGACCAGCTGGCGAGTAGTCAGCCACTCCTTGATTGCTGGCAGGTCTTTCAGCCAGCCGTAGAAGTTGGAGCTGCCAGCGCTCGGAACCTGAGTGGCCACGCGGTTCCACTGCGGGGAGATCGAGCCAAGACCTTTGGTATAGGCGGCGGACATGGAGACGGTCAGCGCCTCCAGAATTTGCGCTTCGGTAAATGCCATGATGGATTACTCCCCTTGTTTGGCTTTCATGGCTTGCTTGGCAGCCAGGAACTCTTCGGGCTTTTGGCCCATCTTGCGGCACAGGGCCAGTTCGTCAGCGCTCAGCGCACCGGTTTGCTCGGTGCTGGTCTTCACCTTGCTGGCATCGGCGATCACCGGCGCACGGCTGCACCATGCGGTGAACTGCTGGCGGCCTGCTTCGGTACTGCACAGACCGACATACATCGCTTTGTCAGCCGGGGCGACCTTGCCTTCGGTGATGGCAGCATCAACCAGCGCATCCACCTTGGACTGTTCGATTTCGGCCAGCTTGGTCTCCAGTTCCTGAGTGCGGTTCAGGGCCAGCTGATGGGTGGCAGCAGGAACAAACTTGGTCGGGTCTTGCTGGGCGTTGAGCGCGATCTGGTTTTGCGCTTGCATGGCGTTGATGGCTGTCACGGCCTGTTCGGCAGTGGCATCCTCAGCCAGGCCCAGCAGCTGGGTCAGGATAAGGGGCAGTTTCACAGTGTGATCCTCTTGGTTATTGAGGGCGGGGACATAGAGATTGGGTTTGTTGGTCAGGCCAGCGCTGGACATTGCCACCACCCGCCCATCTACCGGTGAATAGTCAAAGGCCGGTGAGTAGAAGCCGAACTTCTTGCCTTCAATCAGCTCACTGCCTTCGGCGTTCCACTCCACACGACCCCAGATTTCGCCGCTGCGGTTCTGCAGCTCGACAATCCAGCCGACCGCCTCGGTGTTGCCTTCGCGGGTTTCGGTTGCGTGTTCAACATCGAATGGCAGCTTCATGGTGAAAGCCGACACCACGCCATCCGGATCAGAGTTGTTCCAGCTGCGACCGTCACGCCCGGTAAAAATCCCGGTCGGGATCATCGGCAGCCAGTTGCTCTGGTCTTCTGCCACCATGCGGGACATGTCAAAGCAGATGGCGATGTGGGTACGTTGGTGCATGATCGCTCCGTCACATAACAACCTCCTGCCGGGTGGCGGTTGGTTGGGTGAACAAATGTTTGGACGAATCGATAATGGGCCAGCTGGGGGGCTGGCCTGTAATGACGCTTTTCGCGCTATGCAGAGGGGTAGTTGATGGTGGTGACGCGGTGATGACCGGTCATCACAGGATACAGATGGCGGGTCAGCTTGCCAATGTGATCGGGTCTATCTGGTCGCCGTGGTGACGATCACCGCTGGCGGGTGGATGGTGGCGCAGGCCGAAAACAGCACCCTCGACACCACCACACACCATCTTTAAAACCGATTTAAATCGACTCAGATTCAAAAGCTGGGTAATTGTTCGTGCGCTGGTAGCTAAAAACGCTCACAGAGGCTTAGAGAGCGTTTGGCGCAATGTTTGCTCCTTGGCTTTCAGGTCGGCTTGCAAGGCCTGCTCGCGGCGCTTGCCCGGGTTGTAATCCCACCCCGGCTCGATCCCCTTCGGCAGGGTCTCGACTTCACCGGTTCGCTTGTTCACCCACTCGCTGGTGCCATCGTTTGGCGGTTCAAATTTATATCCGCTATCGCTCTGCAGCTTGGCGTATTCAAACTTGCTGGTCTGGCGCACTCCGCAATGGCAGCCCCAGCCGTTGGGCGGCATATGGGTTTGCCACCATGGGTCATCCACCGGCAGGGTAATCCCGCGCCAGCTCAGGTGCAGGGCGCGGTGTTCCCGCGCTGGCCCGATGGTGTAGGTCAGGTATGGCATCGCCCGCTTGGTGCGCTCGATGCGTTGCCACTGGCCAGCGGCGCGGGCGGTGCGCATATTGGTGCGGTAAATGATCTTTATCCGCCCTTCACTGCCCAGTTGCACCGGCTTGGTTTCGCCGGTCAGCGGGTCGTCCAGCTCCTGCACGCCCCACCATCCCGACTTGACCAGCAGCGGCTTGAGCACGGCGGCGAACTGCTGATAGGTCTGTCCCTGCTCCAGCGCCTGCTCCACCAGGGTGCGCACTTCGACCAGCAGATCGGCGTTGAGCATCTTGGCGACGGTGAAGGCGTTGCTGTGCTCCTCCTTCCACACGTCGCGATAATCAAACCCGGGCTGCAGCCCCTTTTTCTTGAACCAGTCGAGCGCCTCTTTGGGCGGAAAGGCGGACGCTTTAGGCTCAGGCATCTTGCACATCCCCCATGCCGCGCATCCGGAACAGGTAATCGGCCAGCTGCGGGGTGAACTGCTCGGCGGTCAAGGTCTCTTGCAGCTTCAACAAACCATCGTTGAACTCTTCAAAACTCTGGGCCTTGGCCGCCAATTCGAGGATCGGGTTCATAAAGTCATCGCCGCCTACCTCCACCCAGTCTCCCATCGCCTCTTCGGTCAGCTGCTCGATTGCCTGTTCATTGGGCTGCTGGATCCGGTTGATGGCCAAGCGCTTAGGCTGCTGGCGGTTAAGGGCCAGCGGCTGCGCTGCTGCCACCTCCATCGCGCTCAGCGGTTGCAGCACAGCCTCATCGGCTTTCGGGTCGGCCAGACCGAACTTGTCACGCACTTCGCTCTCGCTCACCTTCATGCCGCGATCAACCAGCGGCATCAGGCTATCGACCAGCATCTTGAGGTCTTCCGGCTCCGGCACGCGGATGCAGACGCGGGGGTAAGCCTTCTGTTTGCCCCAGTTCAGGATGATGAAGTGCTTTACCAGGTACTCGTTGATGGTCGATTCGAGCTGGCGGGCATCCCACTTGGCGATATCCAGCCGCACTTCGTTATGCACCGTGGCCTGCGCCCGGCTGCTGCCATCGTCGGTGGTCATGGTCTGGCCGAGCACCGCCTTGCTGGTCTGCTCGTCGGCCCAGCGCACTTGGTTCTCGAACAGGGTATCGCCGCCGTTGCCCTTCGCGGTCTCGACAAATTCGACCATCATGCTATCGGGGATGATGGCCCCGGCATCGCTGGCGATGGTGGCAATGGCGCTCTTGAGGGTAGCAATCTGTTCGGGGGTGGCGTTCGGCCCGTACTTACCCACGCGAACAGGGATGCCGAACACTTCGGCAAACGCCCACCAGTCACGCACCGTGAAGCTCTTGAGCATATACATCACGGCGCACAGGCGGGTCAGGCCGTTGCGCCAGATGCTGCCAGACTTGGTGCGCGGCAGATGCACGATGAACTTGTACGGCTCCAGCGGTTTGCCCTGGGGCGCATCGTCACTGATCAACAGGATCTCGCTCAGGGTCTCGGCATCCGGCCGCAGATAGCGGGGGTCAACCCATTTGTAATCCTTCGGCACCCAGGGGGTGACGGTGGTATCCCACAGGATCTGACAGACCCCCATGCCCTTGCCAAGGCCATCGAGCAAGTCGAAGAACAGCTCGGGGATCTGGTCGCTATCCATCAGCTTGCGCACTTCATCGGCCAGCCGCACATCCGCAGCGTCATCACTGGCGGCCTCGACACTGGGCGGCAGCGCGGCCACTGCCAACTTGCGGGTACGCAACACGGAGGCGTAATGAAGATCCCGCTCTTCGATCTCCTCGGCCAGCGTCATGTAATCCTGCGGGTTGTTGCCATCCACCACTGATCGCAGCAGGCCAGCCAACCGCAGCGGGGTGATGGTGCTGGCCACGCTGTTGGGGCGCGGGTTGCGCACGCTGGTCGTGTGGGCCAGCGCGATATCTTCGCTCAGTTGCGGCTTGTCGGGTTTGATGGGGTTGCCCCGGCTATCGAGAATATTGGTCACAGTAATCCGCCTCCGCTACGCAAGCCGCGGGTCATGTTCATTTGCCGCTGGCCATCGCTGTCTTTTGCTGGCGCACCCACCTTGGCGATGCGGTGCAGTTCGTAAATCTGGTTTTCGGCACGGCTGGCGAGATAGGCCAGAAAGATGGCGACCGCCGAGTCGCCGTGGCGCTTGTTGCCATCACTGCCCTGGGTGCGGCTGTCGTCGATGCCTGGGGTGCCCCGGTAGATCTGGATTTGCCCCAGATCGGTGATGATGTCTTCGTGCCTTGGCAGTTCCAGCTCGTCATCTTCAAAAGCCGCCTTGAAGCGCGGCATGTTCTCGCGGTAGAAGCCGACCGACAGCATCACCTGCACCACCTCTTGGCCGTAGCGATAGGCGGCCTGTTCGGCCAGATACTGGCCGTTGCCACGGGCATCGAGCCAGATGCCATCGCGGCGCGGCAGGCGATCGCAGATGAAGTAAAGGGCCTGTTCCTGCTGTTTGAACGGGGTATTTTTCAGCTCGACGGTGAACGGTACCCGGCGGCGGGTATCCGGCAACACCTCAATGGGGGCGAACACCGTCAGGTCACCGGAACGGGCGAAGTCTTCGCCCAGGGCGTGGCGATGGCTGCGATCCAGCTTCATCAGCTCGGGGAAGACTTCGGCCTCCAGCCACTCCTGCATTTCGGCGTTGCGCTCAGATTCGCTGGCGCTGTTGAAGGTTGCCGAGCCGGTAAAGCGCAGCACTGGCCCATCGACCCGGCAGGCCCGTTCGCGCAGACCACGGGGCAGATAGGCACCGCCGCCGCTCTTTGGCTCGCAGTAATACTCCTCCCGCGCATCCTCTTCGGTGGCGGTGTCTTTGAGCAGGTTGCGCAGCCACTCGTCCTGCAGCTCTTGGCTCCACTCCTGTTTAGTGACCTGCCTGATGCGGCGGAACAGCCCCTCGTTGATGGCCGTCTCGATATCGATGCGATGCACGCTGTAACGCTTCTTGCCGGCGCGGCTGTCGATGATCAGGGTGTTGAACAGGTTCTCGATACCGTTATGGGTCGAGATGATGCGCACCTTGCTGCCCCACATGGTCAACGCCAGCGCGGCCTTGAGGATGGCGGCAAGGTCTTTGTGGAAAGCCCCTTCATCGATCACCACGTTGCCCTGCATACCCCGCAGGTTGCTTGGGTTCGAGCTGAGCGCCTTGATTTTGAAGCCGCTGGCGAAGTTGATGACATAGACCAGGATGTCTTTGTCTTCGTTCTCCAGCGCCTCTTCGCTCACCTCGCTGGCGGCGCAGTTGTAGGCGCGGGCCCACATGGCGCAGGCGTCGATAAACTCGCGGGCCATGTCCTTGGTGGTGCCGACATAGAAGGTATCACTGCCGCCTGCGGCCGCCGACATGGAGCCGGTCAGGGCAGCATCTGCCGCCTCTGCCCAGGTCAAACCGGTTCGGCGAGACTTCTCGGCGATCTTGAGCGGTGAGGTATCCGCTATCCAGCGCTTCTGATAGGGCAGCAGTACCTCATCAGGATTGAACTGGCCGCCGATAATGGCGGCCGCAGACTGGTTGCGAAGCTGGTTTTCTGCGGCGGTAAGGTGGTTCATCACGCAATCCCCAAGATCTGCTGTTTAATCTGGGCGGCGGTCTCTGCCGTCAGCCCTGCCTGCTTCACAATCTTCTCGGCAGCGGTGGCGGCCTCGGCAGCGAACGCGGCGCGGATCTCCTTCTCGACCTTGTGGCTGGTCATGGCGGCCTGCTCCACCCGCTGGATAACCAGCGCCAGCTGGCCAAGCGATTTCGGGTCAATCATCTTGCCCTCTTCGCCGTCGCTGGCGTCCATCATCTTCATGGAGGTTTCAAACGCCATGGTGCGCACGAACTCCTGCAGCAACTTGCCCACTTCAGAGGTGGGAGCCTGCCCGAGCTTTGAGGTCCAGACGGCGGCCACTTCGCGGGCCTGCTCCATGCGGCTGCCAGCTTCTGCCATCCGCTGGGCAAAGCGGTTAAGTCCGGTGCGGCTGATCTGCTCTTCCGGCGGAAGGCCGGATTCGACGATCAGCTTGTTCACTTCGGCCAGAATGTCCTTCTGTGACATGGAGCCAGATCGCAGCATCGCGGCCAGCTGGCTGCGGATGTCGTCCGGCAGCTGCTGGATCTTGCTCTTGGTGTTCTTCTTGGGGGCCATGATTACTCCAGCAGCTTGTCAATCAGCGGGGCGGTGCAGCCCCACAGTGCAGAGACGGGATCGCCGAGCATGACCAGCGCCAGCAGATAGCCAGTCACCATCATGGCGGCGATATCCAGCAGGCGGGCTTTCATCAGCGCCGCCCAACCTTCGCAAAGCTAATAACAAAGCAGACTCCAATAGCTGCCGCACCTAACACAATCAAGCCGAGCGGAATACCAATAACCCATAAAAGCCAAGTCGGAATAGTAATGCTCATGGTATGCCCCTCACTCCGGACGCGGTTTCTTGACACCCGGCACGGTGGATGCGCCAGTGGCGACATCAATCCCGCGGCCGGTCAGTTTGGCGATCAGGGTGTTGCCCAGTTCGCGTTGGGTAACGAGGCCCTGTTCGGCCAGCCAGCTGATGTGGGTGCGCACCGCATCGCGGCTAATCTTGTGGCCGTACTGGTCGAGGCAGGAGTCGAGGATCGATTCATTGGCCTCATAGCCCGGCATTTCGTTTAGAGAACGCAGCATCACCAGACGCTGATCTTCGGTAACAAGCTCTTTGAGCGACATACAACCCCCGTTTATTTGTCTTTTAAACCCTGCTCAATAAGCAGTCTCGCAAGATGATCAACCTGTCTAAGGGACTCTTTGAGCCCCTTCATATCCCCGCGAACGTCAGCTATTTCAAGGCGCAGGGCATTTACTTCATCCCGCGTTGGCAGGGACTCCAGTTTGTCTTCGATGTTGGCGAGGCGGTTGCTGTGATCAGCCATGGTCTTCTCCACCTGTTTCAGCTCCTCACGGCGGACGAACGTCTTGCTCAGCCACAACATTGCCACAGTGGCCAGCACCGCGACGGCCGTGGTGATAACGCCCCACCAACGAGGGATCCAGTCAAACTCCATAGCGATGTCTCCCCGCTTTCTCATTACGGCTCTGGCATGGCACACAGCGCACTGCTGCCGGTTCGGCCTGCAGTCGCTCGGCGGCGATCTGCTCCCCACAGCTCAGGCAAAAGCGATTCCCGTGCTCGTCCTGGTCTGGCTGCTCCTGCGGATGGCGCCTTGCTTTGGCAATGGCGCGCTCGCGGAACTCTTGCTCTTGTTGTTGTGCCAGGTCGAAAATGTCGGTCATTTGGCCCTCGTCATCAGCTTGGTGACAGCGCCGGTGATGGCCGCGCCGACCTTCTGGCCGCTGGCCTTGGGATGCGGGGCGAAGCCGTCCAGGGTGCGCAGGCCCATATAGGCCCAAGCCGGGGTGAGCATCAGCATGGCCATTTCGAAGTCGGGGCCATCGCCATAGCCAAAGGCATTCAGCACGGTGAACAGCACGATATAGAGCGCCCCGGCTTGCCAGCTCTGGCGCGCCATCAGCGGGCGGGTGTGGCGCACGTACTCATCCTTTGCGCCATCCCCTTCGCGGATGGTCTGCTGGGTGGTGGCCTGCTCGGCCTGCTGGTCGGCCAGCTCCAGCTCGCGGCGGCGGGTTTGCTCCTTCTCCAACTCCAGCTTGAGCTTTTCAAGCTCGGCACGTTGTTCCGGGCTGTAAATGCCGCCAAGCTGCCGCTCGATAGCAGCCTGCTGCTGTTCTGCTGTCATGCCGACGCCGGATACCTGCTCGACAATATCGGCGACCTTGTTCGCGGTTTCGCTGCCACCAAACAGGCTGGCAATGCCCCGGATCATGGCGGGGCCCTGCTGCACCGCCAGCGCGGCTAGGGCGGGGATTAACGGGAGTGGCATGGTGGTTCATCCTTCTTGAAAAGCGCACGCAGCCTGGCGCAGTGCTCTGCGGCCTTGCCGTTGCAGTTGGTGAGGATATTGAAGCGGTGACGGTTGCGGGCTTCGTAGATCTCGGATGGCGTCACGGAACACCATCCTTTTTTGAACTGGCTTTGCATGGTGCCGTCACGGCTATGGAGCGGAACACGGCGATCGACATCGCACTCGGCGATGCCCTGCTCGGCCGCCTCGCGCTCCAGTTTCAGCCGCTGCTCGCGGCCATGGTTAAAACTCCACTCCCAGTTGCGGCCCATATCAGCCCCCGTACACGCTGGCCCAGCTGCCGGTGCGCATCTGTTCGGCGTGGCGCTGTGCCCGCTTGGGGGTCTGCTTGGCCCAGCGGCTATCTAGCATACCGGCGGCGGCTTTGTCCCAGTTGCCACGGGCCACGGCGGCAAGGGTGTTCTTGAAGTTGCCAAGCCCATTGACCCCCAGCTGATAGGCCATGGAGTAGAGCACGGCAGTACGGGCTGGAGATGGGGCGCAGGTATCGAGCGCATCGGCCAGATGCGGGATGGTGCGCATCTCGCGTTCCATCTTCGCCAGATATTCATCCAGCCACGCTTCGCCAGCGGCCAGCGGCAAGGTGAATTGATAGAGCTTTATATCCGCGCCTTGCGGGCCGATTCGAAAGCCAAAGCCAACGGTGGGATAACCTTCGGTGCAGAGATAGGGTTTTTCGCGCCAACCCTCTTCGTATTTGATAAGCGCATAAATGGACATGACACACCTGAGAAATAATGAATTTCGTTGAGTGTGCTTTTTATATGCTCGGGTGGTGTATTGACGGATATCGTATAAAGCGCAGGCAAAATAAAAGCGGCCAGTTGGCCGCCTTTATTTGCTATCGAATTGTCGTTTAATACGCCCTACCATTACGCCGTCCATTTCCATCAGCAACCGGATCCAGTCCGGTGAACATATCAGGCTGCACTTTTCGCAATTCGCTGCGGCGCATCCGTGCCAGCACAAATTGAATTTCCCGTACCGATACCCCGAATTTACGGGACAGCTCAAACTGATTCTTGCCGTTGAACTCTTTCCAGATCTGGATGGAGCGCAGCACCGTGGTCAGCGTCTTGCCGTTCGGCACGTAGAAGGGGGCCCCGCCGAAGGTGCGGCAGAACTCGGAGAGCATGACGAACGACAGCATGGGCGAATCGCGGTGTGCTGCTACCACATGCTCAATGGTGTCGAACATGGCGCGCAGCTGCTCGCTCCAGCCCGGTGCGGTGTCATCACTCAGCATGCGGTAGGTTTCCGGATCGATGGCATTCAGGTCAACCCCTACGCCAAACAGATCAACAGTGCTCAGGTCGGTCTCGTCTTTCATATGGCCCCCAAACGGCGTGCAAACGGCAGATAAAGCAACACCCGGACGATGCCGGGTGTTTGTATGATAACGCAGTGGATCTGGGCGCCCAATTCAGGCCGGTTTATCTCTGCCTTCTATCAACCTTGGATAAACTTTCATGCCGAGGTTCTCATAGATCTTGATGGCAAGAGCATAATCAGTTTTATTCAAGAACACCCTGTTCGTGTCTTCAACAGACTCAAACCACTGTCTTACAAGGTGCAGCTCTTCATCGGTAAGTTCCATATCTCACTCCAGATTGACGATAAATTGAACATTATCATCGCTGTACCAGGTCACGCGATAGGGCTGGATCCGCTCAGCCACCGTGGCATTGCACAGGCGAGCTGCGCCAAACTCTTCACTATCTGGCCGCTGCGCTGGATTGGATACCGCCATTCCGTTCAGCAGCTTGCCCAGCACTTCGACCACCTCCGGCGCATCACAGGCTGGCAGCGCTTCCTGGCGCATGGTGTTGAAGGTCATGCCGCCAACCAGCACCACGACCACCGCCAAGCCGATCCAGCGGTTTCTGGGTGCCGGCGCCTGCGCTGCCGGTTCCAGCTTGTTGCGCTTGTAGAGGTAGTAAGGCAGCGCGATGATCCAGATCACCGCCACGAACACCGCCCAACCCGCCGGATTGCGCGCCCCTTTCTTGTGTGAATCAAACAGCACCCAGACCGCACAGGCCAGCACTACCAAACCGATAAATAACGTCATAACGCCTCCAATAAAAAGGCCCATATTGGGCCCTATTTGTCATTTATTCCAGGGTATTGCATTGCCATCGATCACCATTACCTGTGCGGGCCGCCAGCCGGGGTTTTCATAGGCTTCTCGGATCAGGTCATAACCCGGCATCGCATCAATCTGGTGACCGCGTGAGGCGGGGACGATATCCCCGCGTTCGATAATGGCGGCGGTCATCAGGCGGATATGCCACTTCTTCAACGCTTCCAGTACCCGCTCTGCCTGCGCCGATGTTAACCATTCTGCCCGATTGACGCCAATCCCGCCGTTGGCATTGGCCGTCATGCGGCGGATAAAGCTGCCCAGCGCGTCCTCTGAACCATCTTGCAGCAGGCCATCATTGCTCATGGTGATCCAGATGGCGCGCAGCTTGCGCACCTCCGGCGCCTGCACTTTGGCAGAGCTGGGCGGGGAACGGCGCCCGTTAACCTGGGCGCCCCCTTTGACTTTGAACCCCAACCCCTTCATGGCGGTGATGACTGCTTCGAGCTTGGCCGCGCTCAGCCACTTGGCAGAGCGGGCTCCGGTTACCTGCTCCAGCAGGGCGCGATATTCCTCTTCATCCAGCCCCAGTTCGCGGCGGCCGACTTGCACAATCTTGAGCAGACGCTTGGCATCAGGCTGCATGGCGGCCCCCGTTTATCTGGCAGATGTTGACGAACTGGGCGAGGTGGTCAGGGTCAACCTTGGACAGCGGGATATAGCGCAGCGTTTTGCTGGCTTTTCCCATCTTGGATAACTGATCAACCTGCTCGCTATGGATGCGGCTCTCATTATGGATCGGGAATCCAGCCTTCTTGCAGGTGGCGATTAACTCACGCAGTTTGCAGCGCCTTGCCGATTTTGTTGAAACGCTGTTGGCGCCCAGCACCTTCTTCACCAGATTGTCGATATGGCAATTTGTTTGCGGATTATCCAGCAGCTTATTCAGATGGTGGTAACGGGTGATTTGCAGCAGGCTCAACGGGCTGGCCTGTTCAATCTCTCCCCGGGCGCGCAGGGTCGCCATGGCCCCGTAAAGGTAGCGACCAGACAACCCCATTGCTTTGCCAAGTTCATCCGCGCTCATATGATTCCAGAGCGGAACAGCGATTATCTCAGCCTTGATGCTGGCCAGTCTTTTTTCTGTCAACTTGCAGTTCGCTTTAACAATCATCGTCTTCTTCCCAGTCGTCTTTGCTGACGGTCACAATCACTTTGTTGGTCTTGGGTGGCTGGCCTTCGCGCCAGCGCGGTACCGTTTTGTCTAGCCAGGCCATGGCGACGCCATCGGCCTGTTCATCCAGTTCACGCAGCTTGGCTTTGGTCATGCCTTTGTGGCGGCGCTTTGCGTAGCACGGCATATTGGCTTTGACGTAATTCACCATCCTGCGCTGGTAGCGGGTCAGTGCCATGGCGTTTGCTCCTTCGCTGCATCCATCCCTCTTGTTCGCAGGCCTTGCAGTAGTGCTGCAGGCCATCTTGCGAACGGGGATGATTGTTCGCAGACCAGAAGGCGGTGTCTTGGGGCCAGTAGTCGTTGCAGCAGGTGCAGAACTTCTCCAGTCCCATCTCGGGGTCGATGCGGGCTTTGCCGCTCTCCAGCCGCTTTTGCAGCAGTCCCGCTTTCATCAGTGGCGTGTATTCACCGTGCATACGGCCCCCTTGCCATCCATCAGCTGCAGGCGATCCGCCTCCAGTTCCGCCAGCAGCTGCTCTGCTTCACGTAGGGCATCACCGGCAATATCGTGGGCGCGGTACTTTCTGGCGCCCCGCGCCAGGGCGATAAAGCGGCGCTGCAGCACCACTTTCTCTTTCCAGTTCAGCGCTATGGCCATCTCGCCATAGAGCCGGTTTAACAGGTTGTTCAGCACATTTCGGGTCATAGCGTCCTCGCTTATCGTGAGTGGGTTATGACCGGGCCCGGTCGGCTGCTCATCAGTGCCCAGCCACCACGCTGGGCAGACCATACCGGGCAACCCCGGCATGGTTTCGCTTAGTTGAAAATTCGCTTGATGATGTTGATAAAACCGCCTGTGCGCTGATTGGCGCTCCGCTTTCTTCCATCTGCTGCAAAAGCAGGGATGATGCACACGGCATTCTCCAGCTCGATCACCACGTTGTGGCGCTCTGCCGCTGTCATGCCAACCATATCCCCGCACTCCAGCGCGCTATGCAGGCCATGCATAAATCCCATCAAGAAACTCAACTCTGACTCGGTGTGCTTTGAGATCTCTTCACCTGACAGCAGGGCATTAATCTTGTTGACATGGATAGCAATCTGGCGGCTCAGCTTCTCGGCTGCTGTTTGCATACGTGCTCCTATGCGTTCTTGACGAAAGGTGCGGCGGCTGATTTTCATCACGCTACCCCCAGTTTTTTCTGTTCTTGACCACTGACACCGGCATTCAGCTCCACATCTTTGGCCGCTCCCCAACCATGAAAAGATGCAGACTGGTCGCGCACCGTGGCCTTGGCTTCGCGGGTTTTTCCGGTGGCAAGGTTCGGGTGGTTCTTTTCCATGTACTGCGCAACCAGCTGGGTTTCCTGTTCGGTTGGCACCAAGGCCGTAACCTTTTCCCATACGCCATAGCACCACCCCTCACAGAACAGGTCAGCGCGGGCGGTCTTGGTGCTAGTCTTGAGGCGCTTGTTCAGCGTGGCGATGTATTCGCTGCGAGCAGCCTTGAGCTGACGGGCCAGCACGGTGTAGACATACCCGGCAATCTCGACCCGATCCGCTGGGCCAACAAACATCACCTGCGCGGTGGCATGGCCCATCAGGTAACGGCGGCTGAATATCACCTCAACACCAAAGACACCTTTCACCACACTAGCCAGCAGGATGCTCCACTTCGGCTGGCGCTCGCTGCTGTTGGCCGCTTTCACCTTGGCGGTATCGATATCGCTCAGGGCTACGTCTTCGCTGGAGAGCTGGTGCTCTGCCATCAGCGCCTGCACCTTCTTCATCGCGTTGGCGGATTCGTGCGGATTGCCGCGCTCTACCATGGCCATCAGCTTTTTGATCTTGGCCAGAATGCGTTTGTCGCTCATCACGCTGCCCTCTTGCCAAAGCGGTGGATACAGGTCAGGCAGAGATCGGCGCGCTGGCGGGCATACTCCACGTTGAGCGGGTTCTTGGCGGCCTTGGCGGCGGCCTTCCACATCTCCAGCGCGGCGGCGTAACGCTCTTCACGCTCAAGCTGGGCGGCCTGGGTGGCCAGTGCCAGATAACCGTTCGGATTCTTTGCGACTTGGCGGGCGATCTCGTCGCCCTTCAACACTGCATTAGCCATGGTGTAACTCCTGTTCAAATCGGGTTTGCTTGTCGTATACGGTGACGATGGAGCCGTTTTTCAGGATGAAATAGGCATCGTCACATTCGAGGATCCGGCGCGGGCTCCATCCCGCCTCGCGCTGCCGGATCCGCCGCAGCTGGCGTTTGCTTGGGCGCCATGCCCGTGACAGGGCGCCCAACATCTCCAGTTCGCTGCGGCCGGTACGTTGCACCCATCGCTCGAAGGCGTGGCGGGTGACGTACAGCGGGCCATAGCGGGTTTCAAACTCCATCTTGTTGCTGGCCAAACATCTCTTGATAGGTTTCATGACCCATCACCGGCCCGCAGTCAGGGCAGCCACGGCAGGTTGGCCCCATGGTCTTGCACTCGCTGGCTTTCACCAGACGGTTTGCTTCCGCCACGATCTCCGGGTATTCCTCCGGATTGAGGGGCGCCGCTGACGAGATCCAGCCAGCCACCCACTGCATGGCATCCCGAACGCCATGTTCATAGGTGCCATCTTCAAAGTCGGTACCGACTGTTTCGCTGCGTTCTGCCAGCAGAATTGACATCAGCAGTTGCTGCTTGAACTGGTCGCGGTCGATATCACACACGTCATGTTTGAGTGCATCTGCAGCCTGCTTGGCTGTGGCGGTGATGGACTCGGTAGTCCATCCCTCCATGCCGTTCTGGTCTTCCCACACAACCTCGAACTCGTCTGATTCGATGTCGTTGCTGGCGGTACTGGCGATCACTTCCAGCAGATAGATCAGGTTCTCGTTTTTCATGTCAGGCCTCACAGCTTCGACCAGTCGATAACGATGGCCTTGTAGCCCCCGGTGCCGGTCTTCTCGTAGAACCGGATGTATTCGGCCTTGCCGACTACGGTGATTGCGTCGGCGATTGCCTGCATGGCCTCCTTCCATTCGGCGTCCTGAATATCCAGTTTGCGCAGAGAGAGCACCTGATTTACGTCCACATGGCCGCCCTTGTTGACGCGGAAGGCGTGATCCACCAGGGCGCGGATCTCGTTGCTGCTGCCCTCGCTCCAGCGGCCTATGCAACCATCGATCAGGGTCTTGGCGGTCTGCAGGCGCTCGTCAAACTTGCGGTGCTCGCCGATGGCCCGCACCACCTGAAAGCGGCCGTCAAAGCTGGTCAGGGTGACGTTTCCCTTGGTGCCGCCGTACTGCACGCCGTACTCGGCGGCAGACAGGTCCATAAAGGCTTCAATCTCCTGGGCGATGCTGGCCTTGCGGGCCAGCAGGCGCAGCTGCTCTTCTTTTGCCTCGGTGCAGAGGCGGGTAGTCAGGTCATCGCGCAGCAGATCCACCGCAGGGATCAGGGACTCAGGCACGAAGTGGCCAAGGGCGTTTTTGCGCATTTTGTCGGTCTGGTTGGTCATTACTGTGCTTCCTTCTGTGATTCTGTTTTGTTGCATTCGCACATGCCGACCATGTGAACGGTCAGGGCATTTGGCTTTCCTTGATGCTCAAGGTGTTCTAATCGCAAGGTTTGCAGTGGCATGCGTGGCACTTTTACTGCAGCAAAATCGCCTTCAATCCATTGCACGACACCATCTTTGGCAGACATTCGGATCACTCCCTTTGCACTGCGCGTCGTGTTTATGAATGAAACCTTGTCACCCTCCTTGATTGGTTTTTTCTCCAACGCATCAGGCAAAAACTTCAGGCACTTCTCGCATCGAATAGTCATGATTTTTGCTCCTGTTAAGCGGGGAAACCGGCGGCCCGATAGGCCATGTATTCGCTGGCAGACATCTCTGCGGTGCGCTCGAACTCGTCACGGGTGGCCGCTTCACGCCAGTGGACGATGCAACCGTTCAGGCGGGCGGCGTAGGCGCGGCGGCGCAGGCCATCGACCTGCTCGATGATCTCGACGGCACCCTGACGCAATTCGTCAGTGGGGTATGAAATCTCGATCAGCGGGCGGCGCGGGGTGCTCTTGATGGCCAGCACTTGGCAGCCGAACTTGCGCAGGCGGCAGGCGACGCGCTGGGCCTTGATACCGATGGTGGTGGTCTGGATGTTCATGCTTGCTCTCCTTGTGAATCACTGTTCAGCGGCGCCCAGCTCAGGTGCAGGCGGTCTTCGTCATAGCTCTGTGCCCAGCCTTTCTCGTCTTGCATCACCACTTCGCCATCGCTCTGCCCCACCACGCGGCCCTTGCGTCCGCTGAGCAGGTTGATGTGCGTCCATGGCGCGGTCTTGACGCCGTAGAAGCTGGTTTGTTCCTTGGGTGCGTTCATTACTTCCCCTCTTGTTGTGAGGCAGGATGTGATGCTTTCAGATCTGCCCCACAAAATGGGCAGTAGTTGAAAATCACGCCGCCTTGGTACTCGCCACTTCTCAATCCGAAAAGCCGCCGAATCTCCGTTGGTTTCCCTGTCATCTGGGCGAAATGCCATTCAAAAACACCGCCGCCACGCCTTCCGGCAAAGTTCCCTTGGCTGGCCTTGGCCAGAAATTCACACGGGATGACGCGCATTCCCTCTACTCGGCACGTTTCCATCACTCCCCCTCCAGCTCGTTAAAGGCGTACCTCAGTACCTGTTCGGTCAGCGGCTCTCCGCCAGAGCAGGCCACAGCCAGTTTCAGGTTCTTGCTGACCAGACGCATGGCGCCTGGACGTTCGCTGATCTGCACCAGCAGGCTGCGCTCGGCATCGCCGTCGATATTCCAGGCGCTGGCGACGGCCATCACGTCGGCTTTCTTGGCCTTGGTCAGGGCGCGCTTCTTGGCGACGCGGGAGTAAAGGCGGGCGAAGTCCTCGCTGCGCTGGCCGCCGGTCAGCTGGGTGTAAACGCGGGAGTTGCCGACCAGCACCATGCCGATCCCCACTTCTTCAACCAGGATGCGCAGCTCTTCGAGGGTGGGGCGGTCGAGGTGATCCGCTTCATCCACCACAATCAGGCCTTTGGTGTTGAGCAGGCGGCGGCGCAGGGCGCGGGCCAGCGGGCCACGCAGGCGGGGGGCGTTTTCCATCCCCAGCTCCATGGCCAGCTCATACATGCATTCGGTCATGGTGCTGCGGCTCGGGGAGGTGGTGATCACCCACACGTTGTTGTTGGTGCGCTGGAACTCGCGCAGGGCGGTGGTTTTGCCCACGCCAGAGATGCCGTGGATGATGACGATGCTCTCTGTCGCCAACGCGTAGTTCATATCCGCGATGATCTGTTTGGCGGTCTCGGTCATCACAAAGCCGGGATCGCGGGGGGCATCAGCGCGCTGGTCGCGGGCGGTCAGCCAGTTGGCCAGCTTTTGCATCATCGGCGCGGGGTCTGCCTTATAGTTGCCGTTCAGCAGCTGGTTGACGGTGGATGGGCTAACGCCAATCTCTTTGGCGATCTGCGCCTGGGTGACGATGCTCTGTTCCAGCAGCGCCTTGATGCGGGTGATAGCATCGGTATTGCCGGTTTGGTCTAGTGCGACTACATTGGTCATTGAATTACTCCTTTCAGGCGGCCCGTATGGCCGCTTTTTTTGTGGTTTAAATGCCGGTTAAATCCGGTTTTTCTGTTTTGCAGCCATGGCTGCGGCGGCCTGTTGAAAACGGGCCTCAAAGTCGATTGCGGGTTCTGCTTCGCTGCGTGGTGTGGCGACCGGCTGAGCCATCGGCTGGATAGCCACGGCGGCATTGCCAACGCTGACCGGGCGCACCATTTCGACCACTTTGGCCTCTGGCGCCTCTTCGTCGCTGATGCTTGGCAGCAGCGCTGCGGCCTCCATTGCCGACATGCCTCTCTTGGCCAGTGCGGCGGCCTTGTTGGCCTTGACGAACTGGGTGCGCTTGCGGGTGTGCTCGCGGGCCTCTTGGGTATTGCCGAAGGCAACTTTCTCTTGGCATGCCGCTTCGCAGATATGCAGGCCGTTGAGAGTGGTGACGATCACCGCGTCGTGCAGGCGCTGCGGGTCGAACCGTGCCACTACCTTCTGACCCTGATAGGCGGCCAGATCTTCGTGGTAATAACGGTTGCTGCGGTTGCGAATGGTGCCGCCAGATTCCAGCTTGATGGTGCCGTGTTTGCTGACGCGGCAGGCTTCTGACTGCAGCATCATCATGGTCAGCTGTTCGCTGGTCGCCTTGCGCACCGCTGCCTGCATATAGCTCTGCTCGAATGCCTGGTCGAAGCTCATGACGCCGTGGCAGGCCTCGGTATTGCGGCCCAGCTTGCCGTTGTAATGGGCAACCCCTTCGGCAACCACGCGCAGAAACTCCTCTGCATCCACCGCCCGTTCACCATAATTCTCTGGCTTGGCCATCGGGTTGGGGCCGGTGTAGCAGCCAGCGAGCGCCGGATGCTTGTCGATGATTTCATCCAGACCGCCCACACCGAAGGCGCGCTCGATCGGCTTGGCCTGACCGTGGCCCTTGCCCAGCAGCACGCTGGACCAGTGCAGCTTGATGCCGAGCATGGGGATCATGCCGAGCGGGTCATCTTCCTTGACCTTGAAGCGGTAGCGATTCGGCACGCCGCCGGTCATCCATTTGTTGGCCGCTGCCCGGGTGTTATCGATGGTGATTTCACGCGGGATGCCGTATTTGCTGCACACATCCATCAGTGACAGGCGGATCGAGTCAGTGTTTTCACTGATATCGGTGCGCCAGCCGATGATTTTGCGGCTGTAGATGTCCTGCCAGAACCATGTTTTCGGGCGCAATATTTCGCCGTTGAACCAGCGCACGAACACGTTGTGCAGGTAGCCATCGCCGTTAATCCAGCTCATGGCGTCCAGCCCTTCGATGGTGCGCTCCTGCGGCGGGTACAGCTGCATCATGGCGTGCTCACCTTCGCGCAGCATGACCTGCTGGGCGTGCGGTACTTCCAGATCCATGCGGCGCATCAGGCTGTTGAGGCTAGGCACCACCAAGTTCTGATCGCGGGCGGCCAGTTTCAGGCGCTCGTAGCAGCTGGCGGCGTTCGGGCGCTCGTTGCGCAGGTAGTCAGCTTTGAAGAATTCCCAGGCCTGTTCGCTCACCTTGGCCAGCTTGCCAGCACGGTTTTCGAGCGCGGCCTGCTGCTGTTTTGGCACCAGCACGGCCAGCCAGTCGCTATCGTCAAAGCCTTTCACTGCTGAGCAGTGGCGGCGCAGGGTCGGCAGGGCGATCCCGAACTCGTCAGAGATATGCTGATAGGCCTGCATCAGGGTGCTGCCGCTGGCAACCATGGCATGGACGGCCTGCACGGCCTTGACCCGTTCCTTGGCGGTGGCGTGCGCCTTGTCGTTGGCCTTCTTCCAGTTGGCCCACAGCTGCTCTTTGCAGTAGCGCGGGGCCTTTGGCTTTGGCAGATCCAGCGTCAGGCCGCCGACCTTGACCTTGCCAGACTTGCGCAGCAGGGCGGCTTGGACGACAGGGGGCAAAATGCTGATGTGGTATTCGAACGCCTTGGAGCCTGCTTTTTTGCGCTTCTTGTCTTCATCGCAAGAGCACAGGCGATCAAGTTTGGCCCTTGTTTTGTGGACGTCAGTTGGCATCACTGAAATGCCAACGCAGTCTTTTGCAGTTACCCATTCCATAACCGGCTCCTTTACGCGCACTTGCTTTCGTAACGGGATGGCCAGATCTGGTCAGGTGTTTTGCCAATTGCTTCGGCAACAATGCGCTCGTACTTCGGGCATCTGAAGCGGAAAACATTGCGAAGAGTTGAAGGAGCAAGGTCATTTTCTCTGGCCAGTTGAGCCAGATTCGTCCCTGCTTTTGCCAGCGCGCATTTCACATCCGCGCTATGCCAATCTGTATTGCCTTGAATCATTTTGATACCCTCCGAAACTACACCACTGCGCAACTTTCTAGTGTTGCGTTAACGTGTAACACATCATTGATCAGAAAAATTCGCAGCGCAACCCCTTTGCGAATTTTTCTATCAGTAAGCGCGCAGATAAATAAACAATGGTATTTGAAATGAAATCAGGCACTTACGAAGAAAAATCCCAAGAGTGCGAGAAAAATCCCGAAGGAATTTTTCTTGGCATGCGAAAAATTCCATTTGCCGAGAGGTTGAAGGAAGCGATCGGAGAAGAGACGGTGCGCAGTTTTTCGCGCAAATGCGGATTATCTGAGGCGACACTAAGGGATTATTTGAAGGGAGCAAGCTATCCGACCATTGACAGGCTCCAGAAGATAGCCAGCACGGCCATGATGCCGATGACTTGGTTTATTGATGAGGCATTCGCTGTAAACGAAATGCCTGCTTCATACATGGATGATACTGGATTTTCAGACGAGTTCGCGCTGATTCCTGGATACAGGGTGCAGGTATCGGCAGGCCACGGCAGCCTGACGCAGGGCGAGCTGGAGCCGTGCAGGCATCTGGCATTTCGCCGTAAGTGGCTGAGATGGCGCGGGTTTGACGAGAAAGATCTGGCGATCGTCTGGAGCAAAGGCGACAGCATGGAGCCCACCATCAGCAACAACGACACCCTGGTGGTGCATCTTGGCCGAACGCGGCCAGTAGATGGCCACATCTATGTAGTGCGCAACGATGACCAGCTATGGGTCAAGCGCCTGCAGGTGCTGCCGAGCGCCTGGCTGCTCCTGAGCGACAACAAGCACTACCAGCCGATCGAGGTACCAAAAGACGAGCAGCATACCTTTGAGGTGATCGGACAGGTTGTTCACATCGCGCATGACATAGGGGAGTGAGATGGAGAATAGAATAGAGAGAGCCAAGCAACAATGGCAAAGAATTCAACGCACTAAGCGCGCATTGCCATACCTGCTGTATACCCTTGGCCCAAGCAAGGTGCCTTGCCATCCTCAATGGGATGGCGTGGTTCTGCCTGTTGATGATCCATGGTGGGAAACGCACTTCCCACCCAACAGCGATGAATGCAAGTGCGGGGTGAGGCAGATATCAAAGTATGAGTACCAGAAGCTGCTGGCATCAGGCAGAGCAAAGACCAAAGTTTAAAGCCCGTTTAAATGCCGATTCACAAATTCTCCAGTGCTCAATCTACTAGGAATTTTCGGCCGATTTTGGATCCAGTGATCAATCGTGCGATCTCCCATAACGAACACGGCCTGAAGAGTCTCAACAACTCTGCAGGCCGCGCCACTTCTGATTTGATCCCACTTTATCCCTGCTGATCCCACTTATTCCCTAACCATACTCTCCAGTGATCAATTCAATAGGTTCTATACAGTCGGCTACTTGAGTCATCTGCTGGGGGACTGGCTCACTCCGGCGGGCATTCCGCTCTTCTGGCCCATCAAGCGCCGCTACCGCCTGCCGGGCTGGCCGCTCAAAAGCGGTGGCACCATCGAAACCGGCTTTTGCACCCTCACCCTGCTGGTCGCGGGCTGGTGGTGTGGCTGGCACCTGTAAGCCAGAAACAAAAAAGGCCCCTGACCGAAGTCAGGGGCCTAAACAGTGGCAAGTGCCACTAGAGGATCAGAGCATGATGCCTGCGATAACTGCGGAGAGCAGGCTGACCAGCGTAGAACCGTATACCAGCTTCAGACCGAAGCGGGAGACCATGTTGCCCTTCTCTTCGTTCAGCGCTTTTACCGCACCGGCGATGATGCCGATGGAGCTGAAGTTGGCGAAGGAGACCATGAAGATGGAGAGGATGCCGACGGTGCGCGGAGAGAGCTGAGCAGCAACCTTGCCCAGATCCATCATGGCCACGAACTCGTTGGTCACCAGCTTGGTCGCCATGATGGAGCCCGCTTGCAGCGCTTCACCACTCGGGATACCCAGGATCCAGGCGATCGGGTAGAAGAGGTAGCCCATGACGAACTGGAAGTTGACGCCAAATGCCATCTCGAACAGGTAGTTGACCAGCGCGATCAGGGCGATGAAACCGACCAGCATGGCAGCCACGATAACGGCGACGGAGAAACCGGCCATGATGTACTCGCCCAGCATCTCGAAGAAGTTCTCTTTCTTCGGAGTATGGTGCTCGTCACCCTCGGCCAGCGCCTTGGCGTCGGTCACGGTATTGTCCGGCTCGTAGGGGTTGATCAGCGACAGCACGACGAAGGTACTGAACATGTTGAGCACCAGCGCGGCGACCACGTAGCGCGGCTCGATCAGCTGCATGTAGGCACCGACGATGGACATGGAGACGGTGGACATGGCTGTGGCGGCCAGGGTGTACATCTGCTTCTCGTTCAGGTGCGGCAGGATGTTCTTGAGCGCGATGAAGTTCTCGGACTGACCGACGATCATGGAGCTGATGGCGTTGAAGGACTCCAGCTTGCCCATGCCGTTGATCTTGGCCAGCACGGTACCGATGCCACGGATCACCAGCGGCAGCAGACGGATGTACTGCAGAATACCGATCAGCACGGAGATGAAGACGATAGGCATCAGCACCATCAGGAAGAAGGAGAAGGCCCCTTCGTTGACCAGACCACCGAACACAAAGTCGGTACCCTGTTTGGCAAACTCCATCAACTTGGTGAAGCCGGCGGCAAAGCCACCCACTACTGCCAGACCCACTTCGGAGTTCAGCATGAACCAGGCCAGCGCCAGTTCGACCACCAGCAGTTGGCCGATATAACGCAGCTTGATCTGTTTCCAGTTGTGGCGGTTAGCCAGCAGAGAGAGGGCAAGGACCATTACCAGTCCGAGCACAAAGTGAACGTATTCCATACCAGTAGCACCTGAGTAAATTGTATTTTTTGACGGCGCCATCATAGACATTTGCATATTTAAAAATCAGATAGCCATCACAATCCTGCTCAATAATATGCATGCTAGATAATACAAACGTTTTTAAATTAATTAAGCAATAAAACCATATTAATCATGCAACATCACCGCCAACAAACTTCATATAAAACATAATGATAGAAAATAAACGGATGTAAGCAACGATACCGACCGATATTTTCATATCATTTTCATAACAGCCAGTTAATTGCTCTACCCCCATTTGCGCCGTTTTTTCACCCGATAATTTAATCAACCCAAGCGAAAAACGTTTATCTGTGATGAATAATTAAAAACACGTTTAAAAAATGCCTGCTATTTATTCCCGGTCTCGCGTGTTTGTTACTTTGGCGACAAATGACCCCGAGATGACCCGATGCGGACCAGTCGTTCAAATTTCCGCCACATCCTGCGCCGGATTCTGGTATGATGCGCGCCCCTGGCGCCATGGCGCTGCCCGTTTTTCTCCGAAATAGAGCCTTTTTGTGAACAACAGCGAATTTAGCAGCCTGAACCTCTCCCCCGCCCTGCTCGAGAACCTCACCACTCTGGGTTATCTGCAGATGACCCCGATCCAGGCTCAAAGCCTGCCTCTGGTACTCGACGGCAAAGACTTGATCGCCAAGGCAAAAACCGGCAGCGGCAAGACCGCAGCCTTCGGCCTCGGCCTGCTCTCCAGCCTCGACGTCAACCGGCTCGAGGTACAGGCGCTGGTGCTCTGCCCGACTCGCGAACTGGCGGATCAGGTGGCGACCGAGATCCGTCGTCTCGCCCGCACCCTGCCCAACGTCAAGCTGGTGACCCTGTGCGGCGGCACCCCGACAGCACCGCAATCGGCCACCCTGAGCTTTGGCGCCCACATCGCCGTCGGCACCCCGGGTCGCATTCTCAAGCATCTGGAGCAGGGCACTCTGGAGCTGGACAGTCTCAAGACGCTGGTGCTGGATGAAGCGGATCGCATGCTGGACATGGGCTTTGGCGAAGATATCAACCGGGTCATCAGCCATGCCCCGCGCGACCGGCAGACCCTGCTCTTCTCCGCCACCTATCCGGAGGGTATTGCCCAGATGAGCCGCGGCGTGCAGCGCAATCCGGTTGAGGTAAGCGTAGAGGCGCTCCATGAAGAGAGCGCCATCGAACAGAAGCTCTATGAAGTACCGGCCAGCCAGCGCCTCGACGCCCTCACCTGGCTGCTGAGCCACTATCAGCCAAGCTCCTGCGTGGTGTTCTGCAACACCAAGCGCGCCTGCAATGATGTTGCCGACCATCTGGCCGCCAAGGGCTTCTCGGCACTGGCGCTGAACGGCGATCTGGAGCAGCGCGAGCGGGATCAGGTGCTGGTGCGTTTTGCCAACGGCAGCGCCACCATTCTGGTCGCCACCGACGTGGCGGCTCGCGGCCTCGACATCAAGGAGCTGGGCGCCGTCATCAACTACGAGCTCACCTATGACCCGGAAGTGCACGTACACCGCATCGGTCGTACCGGCCGCGCCGGTCAGCAGGGTCTGGCCCTGAGCCTCTATCAGCCGAATGAAGCGCAGCGGGTAAACCTCATCGAGGAATACCAGCAGGCACCGATGCCGCTGGGGGATCTCGATGCCATCGGCCGTGCCATCAAGCCGCTGGCGCCGCAGATGGTGACCCTCTCCATCGATGCGGGCCGCAAGACCAAGGTGCGCGCTGGCGATATCCTGGGAGCCCTGACCGGTGAAGGCGGCATTGCCGGCGCCGACGTCGGCAAGATCCAGATCTCCGAGCAGTACTCCTACGTCGCGGTCAAACAGAGCGTGGCCAAGGCGGCGCTCAAGCGGCTGCAGGAAGGTAAGATCAAGGGCCGCAGCTACCGCGCCCGCAAACTGGGCTAAGGTTCATCCAGCCCGGACACAGGCGCCGTCACGGCGCCTGTTTCATATCCATCAATGCCGCTATCCGGCCAGAGAGACAACATGCCCCGGACAACCCAGCCAGCCGTCAGCTGCCAGAATTGCGAAGCCTGCTGCTGCCGTCTCGAAGTGATGATCATTACCGATACCGGCGTGCCGGATCGCTATATCGAAGAGCGGGAAGGCGAGGTGCCGGTTATGCACCGGCTGGAAGATGGCTGGTGCGCGGCGCTCGACCGCAACACCATGATGTGCCGCATCTATGAAGTCAGGCCGCTGATCTGCCGCGATTTCGAGATGGGGGAACCCGACTGCATCGACGAGCGGGACAAGTGGTTTATCAACCTCAGCTGACGTGAGTGGCTCGGCTGTTCACTGCGCAGAGTGATAGCTCCTGCTCCAGCCAGCGAATGGCGGCCCCCTCCTGCTCGAAATAGTGCACCGCCCGAAACGGCAGGCCTTTGAAGATTTGATCAGCCAGATAGCGCTTGAATCCCCCCGACAGCACAACCGCCAGAAAGAGACAGCCGTTCTCGGCACACCAGCCAAACTGGCGGCGAAAACGGCTCAGCACCTCAGGCCCGGCCGCTTCAAACTCGGTCGCCACCTCGACGATTCCCCAGGGATGCGCCGCCAACCCGGTCAGCTCACGGGCAAAGTGCGCTTCATAGGCGGCGGCCCCCGCCAGATTGAAGGGGCCGCTCGGCCGGCAGATCATCATCTGCCCCCTGCGTTCCATCTCGAATTGACCGTGCGGCTGCATCCTTGCGTCCCTCTTTTTATTGGCATCCGAAATCGGATTGTTACCATAACGTAATAATTTATATAGGAAAGTCCAGATAAATCTGGTCTCCCCCCAGCCCTTCCCGAGCGGGTTATGTCGCGAATATCCCGCTGGCGGCACCGTCTCTCATGGTCAGACGAATAGCCAGAATGTGTGATTGCAGTTAACGAAACGTTGCTGCTATTATCCGCGCCACCACAAACCTTCCACCTACAGAAATGTTTGAACACTCAACAAGGACGGGCAATGAAAAGCAGGGATTCTAACCACTACCAGCGGATCTGGCGCTGGCACTTCTATGCAGGGCTCTTTGTCGCCCCCTTTCTGATCCTGCTGTCACTGACCGGGATCGTCTATCTGTTCAAACCCCAGCTCGACAACCTGATGTATCCCGAGCTGATGAAGGTCACCCCCGCCAGTCAAACCCTGAGTGCCGACCAGCTGCTGGCCAAGGCGATGATCGCCATGCCGGACGCCAGCCTGCGCAAATACCTGCCGCCCGCCAGCCCGGATGCCAGCGCCCAGTTCATCGTCAATCAGGGGGATCGCGAGCTGACCCTGTTTCTCGATCCCGCCAGCGGCGCCCTGCTCGGTACCATGGATAACAAGTGGAATCTGCAGGCGGTCGCTCGCGCACTGCACGCCGAGCTGCTGCTCGGTACCACCGGAGATCGGCTGATCGAGCTGGCAGCCGGCTGGGGCATTGTGTTGCTGTTGAGCGGCCTTTATCTCTGGTGGCCGCGCAAGGGTCCCGGCGTGGGCGGTATTCTCTGGCCCAGAGTCAGCCAGCGTGGCCGCCTCTGGTGGCGCGATCTGCACGCCGTTGTCGGCTTCTGGGGCGCTGGTTTCCTGTTGCTGCTGCTCTTGAGCGGCATGACCTGGACCGGCTTCTGGGGCGATCAGTTTGCCGCGGTCTGGAACCGCTTCCCGGCCGCCATGTGGAACGAGGTACCCAAGTCGGCACCGCAGGCCCGCAGCCTGAATCAGGCCCACGAGCAGACTGTCCCCTGGGCGGTTGAGAACACTCCCATGCCCAGCTCGCAGCCGGTTGATAAGGGACACGATCACGGCGCCATGAACCACGGCGAGCACGAGGGAATGGTGATGGCCAGCCAGCGGATCCCGCTGCAACAGGTGGTGGATATCGCCACTGCCCGGAAGGTGACTCCGGGGTACAGCATCACCCCGCCGGTCGGCACCACCGGTGTCTATACCATCGCGATCTTTGCCGATGATCCGCGCAACGACGCTACCCTGCATATCGATCAATACAGTGGCAAGGTGCTGGCCGATGTGCGCTGGCAGGATTACGGCCCGGTCGCCAAAACGGTGGAGAGTGGCGTCATGCTGCACATGGGCAAGCTCTACGGCTGGCCCCACCAGCTTGCCATGCTGCTCATCTGCCTGATGGTGCTGGCCAGCGCCGTGAGCGGCCTCTGGATCTGGTGGTACCGCCGCCCGCAGGGGCGTCTCGCCGCACCGCCGCTGCCCACCAAACTTCCGCCGATGCGTGGCGCCATCGCCCTGCTGATCCTGCTGGGCATTGCCTTCCCGCTGGTGGGCGCTTCGCTGGTCGCCATCTGGCTGCTTGATACCCTGCTCTTCTCCCGCCGGACTCCGGCGCTGGCCAAGGCCAGCTGAGCTGCCTCGATAACGATCAAAAAGGGCTCCCGTTCGGGAGCCCTTTTCATTTATCGCCGTTCCATCCAGCAGGTCAGGAGAGCGCCAACCCGATGGAGAGCAGCAGGCTGAACAGAAATGCGCTGATGGCGGTCTTCTTGAGGGCACCGGTCAGCACCTCGCCATCGAAGCTTTCACGCAGGGTTCTGGCAGCATCGGTGAGCGGCTTCATGGCAGGCAGGAAGATCCACGGCCAGAAGCTGGCGGGCTGGGTCAGGATAAAGGCGATGGTCGCCAGCAGCGCCGCCCCCAGCAGCACCCAGTGATAGGCGATGGCACGATTGCGGCCAAGGCGAACTGCCAGAGTGATCTTGCCGCTGGCGGCATCAGTCTCGATATCACGCACATTGTTGATGTTGAGCACCGCGGTCGCCAGCAGGCCACAGGCTGTCGCAGGGAGCAGCAGATCCAGCTCCAGCGTCTTGGTAAAGAGGTAGTAGGAGCCGAGCACCCCGAGCAGGCCAAAGAAGAGGAACACCGAGATATCGCCAAAACCGCGGTAGCCATAGGGAGTCTTGCCAACCGTGTAGGTCACTGCCGCGACAATGGCCGCACCACCCAGCACCACGAAGGTTAGGATCTGCAACCACTGGCCACCAAAGGCGCAGCCGAGCAGCAGCAGGCCGCTGGCCACCGCCGCCAGCGCGGTCAACGCCATCGCCACGCACATCTGCTTGCGGGTGATCAGGCCGGAAACGACCGCCCGTTGTGGCCCGATCCGCTCACCATTGTCGGCGCCGGAGACCGCATCGCCATAGTCGTTGGCCAGATTGGAGAGGATCTGCAGCAGGATGGCGGTCAGCAGGGAGAGCGCCATGATGGTGCCATCGAAGGCACCGCGGCTGGCAGCCAGCCCGGAGCCCAGCAGGATGGAGGAGCAGGCGAGCGGCAAGGTGCGCAAACGCGCCGCCAGCAACCAAACAGATACGTTATTTGTCATATTGTGATGGCCAAACTATCGGATATTGATCGGATTAAGGGTTATCGAACCGGATTTGGGTATACTTGGCCCCTGAGAGTGCAGCACCCTCGGGCGATTTACATGGACGAATGGGCAGATAATATATAGGAAATCATCGCCTTTGGCATAAACCTACGGCATCCCGCTGCGGGATCGGCCGTTACTATCCGGCTCAGACAAGAATCCATGTTGGCTCAGACCCATATCAAGCAACAACTGGACGCCCTGCGTCACAGCAAGGCCAGCGGCTTCGTGCGGCTGCGCGTGACGTTCGAGATCCGCTCTTTTCTGGGCTGGCTCGCGGCGCAAACCCTCTATCCGCGTATCTATTGGCATGCCCGTGGCCAGAGCAGCCCCGAATATGTCGCGCTGGGCGCCATTCAGGAGCTGACTGCGCCGGAAGATATCCGTCAGGTATGCAGCAACACGGCAGAGCCCCATGATGACAGCCCCCGCTACTATGGCGGTCTGGCGTTCGACCCGACCCAGCCGGGCTGGCAGGGCTTTGGCGCCTGTCGTTTCGTACTGCCGCGCATCGAGCTGGTGCGCCGCGGCGAGTGCGTCAGCCTCTGCCTCAACCTCTGGCTGACCGGCGACAATCTGGAGCAGGAGTTGTACGCGGCCGAAACCGCCCTCGATGCGCTGCAACCGGAAGCGCCGCTGCCCCCGCTGCAAAAACAGCGCTGGCATCGTCACGACTGCCCCGGCCCCGAGCGCTGGCAGACGCTGGTAGAGCGAGTCACCGCCCCCGACTTTCAGGCCAGCACCCCCAAGGTGGTGTTGTCGCGCGAAAGCGTGCTGACCAGCCAGCACGACGCCGGCCAGATCAATCCCTGGGCCATGCTGGATCAGTGGGCCAACCACGCACAGGATTGCTTCCACTTCGGTTTTCAATTCTCTCCAGAGCAAGCCTTTATCGCCTGCTCCCCCGAGCGGCTCTACCGCCGCGAGGAGCGCCACCTTTTTACCGAGGCGCTGGCGGGCACCATTCGCCGCTCCGGCGACGAGGCGACCGATGAAGTGCTGGCCACCGAGCTGCTCACCGACAGCAAAAACCGGCTGGAGAACCGGCTGGTTCACGCCGACATCCTGAGCCGACTGGCGCCGCTGGCCCACGATGCCACCCTGACCGAGCCGCGCATTCTCAAACTGCGGCTGCTGCAACACCTCAAGTGCGATATCGAAGCCGAGCTAAAACCCGGCGTCTGTGACTGGCAACTGCTCGACGCCCTCCACCCGACTCCGGCGGTGGGCGGTGCGCCGCGCGAGGCGGCGCTCGCCTTTATCCGAGAGTTCGAACCCTACGAGCGCGGCTGGTATGCCGGCGCCTGCGGCATGCTGAGCCGGGAGACCTCGGAGTTTTCGGTCGCCATCCGCAGCGCCCGCATCCAGCCCGGCAGCGTCACCCTGTTTGCCGGTGCCGGCATCGTCGCCGGTTCCGAGCCTGCCGCAGAGTGGGCCGAGCTCGACAACAAGATCGCCAATGTGCTCTCCCTGCTGGGATAGTCATTTACCCTTTTCACGCCACGAGAGCCCCTATGCCCACCCGTAAAGAGCCAGCCAGCGAAGTGTTTGCCTGCCGCCCGTTTTCAAATCAGCACGCCACCTTCAACCACGTCTGGTCCTCCCTGTTGCTGGAGGAGCTCTTTCGCCTCGGCGTGCGCGATCTGGTGCTGGCTCCCGGCTCCCGCTCCGCGCCGCTGACCATGGCGGCAGCCGCCCATACCGGTTTTCGCCGCCATCTGCACTTTGACGAGCGCGGCCTCGGCTTTATGGCGCTCGGGCTGGGCAAGGGGAGCAATCGCCCGGTGGCGGTGATCATGACCTCGGGCACCGCGGTGGCCAACCTCTGGCCCGCGGTGGCCGAGGCCCAGCTCACCGGTGTGCCGCTGATTATTCTCTCCGCCGATCGTCCCCACGAGCTTATCGACAACGGCGCCAATCAGGCGATCGACCAGCAAGGGATCTTCGGCCGCTACCCCGTCTATCAGCAGAACCTGCCGAGCCCCACCCCGACCATTCCGGCGGCGTTTGTGCTGAGCTCGGTAGATCAAGCCTTGGCCAGGCAGGCGCTCATCCCCGGGGTGGTGCACTTCAACTGCATGTACCCCGAGCCCCTCTACCCGGGCGAGCACTATCAGGATTTCTCCGACTATCTGGCCCCCCTCGGTGACTGGCTCAGCTCGCAGACGCCCTGGAGCCCGTGGCAACAGAGCGAGCCGACCTGCCCCCCTCAGGCTGAGTGGGAAAACTTTCGGCAAAAGCGCGGCATCGTTGTTGCCGGTCGCATTACCGACCCGCAGCAAGCAGAGGCTGCCGCCGAGCTGGCGGAGCGGCTTGGCTGGCCGCTGCTGGCCGATATCCAGAGCCAGCTGCGCTTCGATCGCCGCAATCTGATCGAGCTGGATCTCGCCCTCAACAATGCAGCCGTGGCCGCCGAGCTGGGCCGTGCCGAGGTGCTGCTGCAATTTGGCGCTCGACTGGTCTCCAAGCGCCTTGGCCAGTTCATCAAGCAGCAGGCGTGGCACGACTACTGGCTGGTGGATCCGCAGCCGGCGCGGCTCGATCCCGACCACCGGCTGCGCAACCGCCTGCTCTGCAACGCCGGCGCTTTTGCCTCTGCCCATCCGGTCACGGCCAGCAAGGCTCCCTGGCATCGGTTGCCAACGCTGCTGCAACCGGTCGGTCAGGCAATAGCCGCCGCCTGCGATCGCTTTTCCGAGCTCGGAGTCTGCCATCGCATCAATAGCCTTATCGAGGGGCAGCTCTTTGTCGGCAACAGCATGCCGGCCCGGTTGATGGACATGCTCGGCGAAACGGGCAAGGGGCCGAGCCGGGTGATGACCAACCGCGGCGCCTCCGGCATCGACGGCCTCATCGCAACCGCTTACGGATTTGCGCAAAGCAGCAACCAGCCCACCACCCTGCTGATCGGCGATCTGAGCGCCCTGCACGATCTCAACAGCCTGGCCCTGCTCAGCAAGGCGAGCCAGCCGCTGGTGGTGATCCTGCTCAACAACGATGGCGGCAGCATCTTTCGCATGTTGCCGGTGCCCACCGAAGGGGAGCTGCTGGAGAGCTACTACCGGCTGCCCCACGGCCTTAGCTTTGAACATACCGCCGCCATGTTTGGCCTCGCCTACCGCGCGCCGACGACCCTGGCCGGGTTCGAGCAGGCGTACGGTTTGGCCCTCAAGGGTGGCGTTACCCTGATCGAGATCAGGGTACCGAGCGAGCAGGTGGCCGATGATCTCAAGGCATTAGGAGCCACCATCCGTGAGCTGTAACGACACACAGCTGGTTCTGCTGCACGGTCTGCTCGGCGATGCAAACGACTGGCAACCGGTCATTGACCGCCTGCCCGGCCACCACTGCATTGCCCTCGACCTGCCGGGTCACGGCCAGCATCACGAGCTGCGGGTCAACGACTTCGAGCAGAGTCACCAGTGGCTGTGCCGCGAGCTAGCCAGTCGCGGTATCGAGCGCTACCTGCTGGTCGGCTACTCGCTGGGCGGGCGACTGGCCCTCTACCACGCCAGCCGTGAGCCGGTGGGGCTATCGGGACTGCTGCTGGAGAACTGCCACCCGGGGCTGCCAGCCGTTGAGCGGGCCGCCCGCATCGCCCACGATGAGAGCTGGGCAGCGCGCTTCGAGCGCGAGCCCCTGGCTGATGTGCTGGAAGACTGGTATCGGCAAGGGGTATTTGCCGATCTCGATGAGGCAGCCCGTGCTCGCCAGATCGCTCGCCGCCTTGGCAACGACGGCAAGGCCGTGGCCACCATGCTGCGCGCCACCTCCCTTGGCAAGCAGCCGGATCTCGCTTCCTGGCTGGCGCAAGGCGGGTTGCCTGTCACGTATGTCAGCGGCAAGCGGGATCACAAATTCCATCAGCTGGCTTGCCTCATGGCGAGTCAGCATCGCAAAATCAACCACTTGGAGCTGGATGGCGGCCACAACCTGCATGCCCACCAGCCCGAGGCTTTTGCCCGACTCCTTGCGGAGTGGGTCAACCAACAACAAGAAGAGAAGAGTCATGATTGAAGCAATGACTGAAGCGGAACTCTACGCACCTGTCGAGTGGCGTGATTGCTCCGCCGGTTACGAGGACATCCTCTATCACAAGTCCGGCGATGGCATTGCCAAGATCACTATCAACCGCCCCCAGGTACGCAACGCCTTCCGTCCCCGCACCGTCAAAGAGATGCTGCAGGCGCTGGCCGATGCCCGTTATGACGATCAGGTCGGTACCATCATCCTGACCGGTTTCGGCGAGAAGGCCTTCTGCGCCGGTGGCGACCAGAAGATCCGCGGCGACTACGGTGGCTACCGCGATGACGAGGGGACTCATCATCTCAACGTGCTCGACTTCCAGCGCGACATCCGCACCTGCCCGAAACCGGTGGTGGCCATGGTGGCCGGCTATGCGGTCGGTGGCGGCCACGTGCTGCACATGATGTGTGACCTGACCATCGCCGCCGACAACGCCCAGTTTGGCCAGACCGGTCCGAAAGTGGGCTCCTTCGACGGCGGTTGGGGCGCCTCCTACATGGCTCGCATCGTCGGCCAGAAGAAAGCCCGCGAGATCTGGTTCCTCTGCCGCATGTACGATGCCCGGCAAGCCCTCGACATGGGTCTGGTCAACACCGTCGTGCCACTGGCGGATCTGGAGCGCGAAACCGTGCGCTGGTGCCGCGAGATGCTGCAAAACAGCCCGATGGCGCTGCGCTGCCTGAAAGCGGCCCTCAATGCCGATTGTGACGGTCAGGCAGGGTTGCAGGAGCTGGCTGGCAATGCCACCATGCTGTTCTACATGACCGAAGAGGGTCAGGAAGGGCGCAACGCGTTCAACGAAAAACGCCGTCCCGACTTCTCCAAATACAAGCGGAACCCCTGATGACACTAGCCCTCTATCGCTATCAACTGCCTTTTACCCAGCCACTGACCTTTCACGGCAAGGTGGAGGTGGCGCGAGAGGGGCTGTTGGTGCGCATCAACAACGGCTGGGGGGAAATTGCCCCCCTGCCCGGCTTCTCGCAAGAGAGCCTGCAACAGGCGGAGCAGGAAGCGCTCGCCGCTCTGGCGGCCCTGGCCGCCGGAGATACCCCGAATCCCGTGCTGCCGTCGGTGCAATTTGGCCTCGACTGCGCACGCCGCAAATGGCCGGAGCAGAGCAACCCGCTGCCCGCGCCTTACCCCCTTATTCAGGGCTCGCCGCAAGAGCTGCTGAAAAACTGGAAAGAGTGGCTCCACAGCACCCCCAGCAAGGCCAAGCTGAAGGTAGCCCGCTATCCGATGCGTGACGAGCTGGCGCTGATCCGCCTGCTGTGCGATCGGGTGCCCTCTCTCAAACTGGTGCTGGATGCCAACCAGGGCTGGACCCGCGAGGAGGCATGGACCTTCTGCGGCCATCTCGACCCGAACCGCATCGAGTATCTGGAAGACCCTTGTGCCGACTTCGCCGATATCGCCTTCGTTGCCAACCGCACCGGCATGCCGGTAGCGCTGGACGAACTTTTGGCACAGGGCAAGCCATGGGAACCCATCCCGCAGCTGAAGGCGCTGGTGCTCAAACCCACCCTGCTTGGCTCGCTCGCCAACATCGAAGCGCTGGTCAACCGTGCCCGCGAGCTGCGACTCAAGGTGATCATCTCCTCCTGCTTCGAGTCGGGTCTCGGGCTGAATCAGCTCGCCCGTCTGGCGGGTGAGTGGGCGCCAGAGCAGGCTCCCGGTCTCGATACCCGTCGCTGGATGGCGGGGGATCTGCTCGATAGCGATGGCAAGCCCGACGTGAGCCAACTGACCCAGCTGTTTCTCCGTGATTGAGCCCGCCCACAGCAAGGAACCCTGCCCGGTACGCCACTGGGCAGGGCTCACGCCCGACCATATCGCCATTTATGGCCCAACCCCGCTCAGCTATCGCCAGCTCGATCGCCACATCAACAGCCTGTGCCAGCAGCTGGCACAAGCTGGGCTCCAGCGCGGCGATCACCTTGCTGCGGTAGTACGCGGCGCGCAGCAGGATGTGCTGCTGGCGTGGGCCTGCGTGCGCAGCGGCATCATCTTCTGTCCGCTCAATCCCGCCTTTCCGCTGGCGCGGCAGGCCGAGCTGGCAACCCTGCTCGATGCCACTGCCTTCTGGTCGGCTGGCGAGATCCCGACGGGCAGCTGGCAACCCTTGCGCCTCGACTTCGCCCATGAGCTGGCAGCAGACGAAAGTAGCTGCATGCTGGTGCCAGCCCAGCTCAACAACATGATCCTCACCTCAGGCTCCAGCGGTACGCCGAAGGCCGTGGTACACCGGCTGGCCAACCATCTGGCTTCGGCTCGCGGTTCAGCCGCTCTGATCCCCCTCGATCAGGGGTGCGGCTGGCTGCTCTCCCTGCCGCTGTTTCACGTTGGCGGTTACGCCATCCTGTTTCGGGTTTTTCTGGCGGGCGCCACTCTGGTGCTGGACGATCGCACTCAGCCGCTCAAGGCGCGGCTTGAACAGCAACCCATCACCCATCTCTCGCTGGTGCCGACCCAGCTCTGGCGCCTGCTGGCAGAGGGCTTTGACCCCGCCCGCACTCGCCTGCGCGAGCTGCTGCTCGGTGGTGCCGCCATCCCGCAACCGCTGGTGAGCCGTCTCTGCGCCATGGGACTCGAACCCAAGGTGAGTTATGGCCTCTCCGAGATGGGCAGTCAGGTCTGCACCACCATCCCCGGCAATGCCGGTGTGGTCGGCCACCCACTGCCGGGACGGGAGGTGTGCATCAGGGAGCAGGAGATCTGCGTGCGCGGTGCCACCCTGTTTGCCGGTTACTACCGCGATGGAACTCTCGAGCTGCCGCTTGATGGGGATGGCTGGTTTCATACCCGCGACAAGGGCCACTTCATCGAGAACGGCGAACTGGTGGTAGAGGGGCGACTCGACAACCTCTTTATCTCGGGCGGGGAGAATATCCAGCCCGAGACCATAGAGCAGCGGCTGGTGGACCACCCGGCCGTCGCCCAAGCACTGGTGGTGCCGGTACCAAGCGACGAGTGGGGGCAGCGCCCCGCCGCCTTTATCGACTGGCACGGCGAACCGGTCCCCTACCCCGAGCTGGCAGCCTGGATCCGCACCAGCCTGCCCGGCTTTATGGTGCCCGACCGCTGGCTCCCCTGGCCCAATCTCGGCGGTAATCTCAAACCCCAGCGCAAGCAATATCAGAATTTTTTTAAGGCGCAATAATCGGCCATGCGACAAAAACCGGCATGCAAGAGTCATCCAAATACGCACATTATTCGAAAGAAAATGCTGACGGCGTCAAAATTTCCCGCACAGGCAGGAGTAAGTGAGAACGATTACATAAATGGCCATTTTTTTGCACATTTTTTGAACCAAATTAATGAGCTGTAGTACCATATCTCCCGCCATGCGTTTAAGCAATGAGGTAACTGGTTGATAGTAAAGGAAATCAGTAATTTATCATTATTTGAACAAAGACTGCATGGTGGTAAAATGCACTCCTTGGCAGTAAGACGAGTCACACATGAGTAACAAAATTTATAAAATTGCAGAGGATATCTTTTTCTCCGCTGCAATATTCCGACTCTCAAAAGGAGACAAGGACATCAAGCTCAGCAACAAGGAAGCCGAGCTGCTCGAAATGCTGTGTGATGAGGCAGGTACTGTCATTCCCAGAAGCAAGCTGCAGGATGCCTTGTGGCCCAATCAGGACAATACCGACACCAATTTGAACCGGCAGATCCTCTCATTGAGAAGAAAGCTGGAATCATTCAGTTTGATGGATGCTATCGACACTATTCCGCGAGTGGGATATATCTTTTGTGCCCCTATTGAGGCAGCAGGTGAAACGGAAGAACCAACGTCAAATGAAGAAACTCAAGCGGCAATGACTTCCCATCCCCCTCAAGCCAGACGGCAATATACTCGCCGAAAATATGACCGCTATTTCAACCCCAAACGTATTCTGCTGTTTGTATTGCTGCTAGTTTCACTGACTTCGCTGGCCATCTTTATTTATAACTATCTGACGGCAAATACGTTGCGCACTATCAATCTCAGCCAGATTTCTCTCTATATGACCAGCGACACAGAAAAAGCGCTGAATGTCAAAATAGATTCAATAGCCCCCTTGATAAAGCGTATTTCGCGCAAGGCTGATGAGCAGATTTCCATTTTAGTCGGCAAAGAAGCCATCAGCTATTTTTCCATCGATAATAATCGCAGAAAATTATCAGAGAATGTTTTTTTACTGCGCAGTGGTCATCCGGTGGCTGAAGAAGTGCAATGCGTCATCACAACCATGACCAAACAGGTAGAGAATGTTTCCCACAACTATTACAACAATCCAGACACCACTGTCAGATATCACAGAAATTGTCAGGCACCGGACAACTGGGTAGAGATAACCAGAAAGAGTAAATTCATTGTAACCATGAACAGGGAAATAGTTGTGGCAACCATGATAGCGACCGACAATCAGGGAAAGATACTGTTCAATATGGATTCCGTCGGGGATCTGGAGCGGGATAATGGCGATATTTCGGTCGAGGTAAAAAATACCATTGTCAATTTCATTGATCAGCAGGCACTGACCAATAACGGTATGGTAGCCACTCTAGTGGCTGCGCTGACGCCACCTAAACAAAAGTCCCAATTCATTCAATTGCCTGGCGGAATTTACCTCTCCAGTTATCTGGGGGGTGTCATCACCTGGCCCAGCCTTGGTAACTCAAAAGTCATCCAGCGCAACGACTTCTGAGTTTATTCATAAGCAATGATGAAATTGGCGACGGCAGAATAGTCGCCAGGCTGAATGTTCTTAGCCGCCAGAGCCGCCGGATGCCCTTCAACCCGAGCAAAGAATTGCAGCTGATTATCTGCCGTACCTCCCAGCAGATAGCCGCGAGAGGCAGTACCCAAATTCAGGGGTGATTGAGTCACATCATATAGGCGGATACCAGCCCCCTTGGCAATCCCGGCCGTGAATGCCAACCCGCCGCTGAGTTGGGTATCCTGCGAGCCGGTAAAGGTCACCTTGGCCATACGGAAGATTCCGGGCTTGCAGTTGGTCAGCCGGATGGAGAAAGGTACCTGCTCCCCGGCCCCGTTGGCATAGAGCTGCTTGACATCGACCACGCCCATGTCCACCGCCTGATCGAGCGACTCAGGGGCAATTACACAGGGTTGATCGATGATACGGCCGTGAAGATGAACTGTGTTACCCAACAATTCCAAGTCATTGCTAGCACGGGGGGCTGCTGTTACCGCCAACAGTGGGCACACAGCCAAGCCTATCCACAATGTCCGTAGCATAAAATGACCCCTCATTGGAACTCTGCAACGATAGTGGCTGTGGCGTAAAAGTCACCTGCCGGGATATCCGCTCCTGCGGGTGTTACTGGCGCAGCGATAAAGCCCCAATCACCGATATTGCCCTGCATAGAAACCGGATAAAATTTGTTTAATAACAATGGGGAGCCGTCCAGTTGTTTGAATCTGATCCCCAGTTCTGGAATTACTGCCCCGCCTTGATAGCCATCCTTGGTGGTTCGTAAATATTCTTTATTAAATGATGTCGGCTTACCAGAAATACCCAAGTTAATCTTTAGAGCATCACCTTCAAACACCCCCCCTTCACAGCGGAAGGTCAATGGCAATGTTTTTTCAAAATTGTTGCCATCAAGACCACTACCTGGTATATCACCAAACTCTACCTCTATTGTCTGCCCACCATTTATTACACACTTCTCCGGAACATATAACAGAGCAGATTTAATTATGATGCGAGACATAGCCACAGCCCCGTAACCATTCGCAGCATTTCCACCTAAACGACCAAACATTTCGACTACCTTACGGTCTTCAATCTGCACACCATTGATAATTGGTTTACGAACCCTAAATGTGACTTTTCCTTTACTACCGCTACGATAACTAAAACGATCAGATTGAGAACGACATGTCCATCTCAATCTATTGCTTTCTTCTGTGAATGGGGCCGTAACATATGACATCCGCTCCCCTTCAAACCATATTTCCACCTTCATATCAAGAAATTCATTCAACTTCATAAAACCATCACCAATTGGCGACATGGATTCATTCATGACAGCTTTGAAATATGTAGGACCAGTTATCCGGCCATTTGAACAGTCAATGTGAGCACTATATTGCTGCCCCAAATCCCATTTCATGGGGGGATCGGTCACATAGCCTTTTTTATTTTGAATATCAGATTGTCCTAGGTCTATATTATATTCGTAGGTACCACTATCCGGATATACATAGCCATTGCCATATGCGAGCGCTGGACATAATGCAGCCAATAATCCAGCGAGAGATACCTTATATAGCATAAGTTTATTTCTCTTTAATGCTTTCACAACGCTCACCTTTGCACTGGTATTTGATATCCATATATCCGCCGTAGTCATTGACGTAGCTGATCACAAATTCGTTGCCCAGGGTTTCCGGGATAGTGACCGTCTGCTCTGACTTGGGGGCAACCATAAAGGCAGAGAAACCCTTGATGGTGGTCCGCTCCTTGCCCTGCGGATGGCCGAGGCCCACGTAGGTGATGTAGTAAGGGGTCGGGTTGTTGACCTTCAGGGCCTTGCCCTGCTTGGTGATCAGCACCTTATCCTGCCAGACGGCACCGCGCTCGGGCAGGATGGCCTCAGGACGATAGAACAGCTTGATCTTGGACTGCACGGCAATCTGCATCACGTTGCTCTTCTCGCTCTTGGGCGGGATTTCGCGCAGGTTGAAGTAGTAGATGGACTCGCGATCCTTGGGCAGGCTGTCGATGGCCGGCACACTGGCGATGCGCACGATGGACTTTTGGTTGGCATCCACCCGCTGTACCGGCGGCAGCACCACGAAAGGAGAAGAGATCTTCTGGCCCTGGGCATCTTCAATCCAAGCCTGCGCCAGGTAGGGCAGCTTCTGGTTCTCGTTCTTGATGTTTAGGCTGATGGACTTGGCACCGCCCGGATAAACGGCGCGAGTACGGTCCAGTACGATGGCGGCGCTGACGTTGAGAGAGGTCATGCCCAGCACAGCCAGACAGGTATAAGAGAGCAGCTTTTTCATCGGTATCCCATTACTTGCAAGTGAGAGTCTTCATCGACAGATCGGTTACTTGTTGCGGCGCCACTATCTTGCACTGGCGGGCCCCGCCCCATGAGAGTTCAAACGTTTCATTCGGTTTCACCCCGGTCAGATAGACCAGGCCATCTTCATCCACCACCGAGAGCACCCGGCCGGAATCCTTGACGACGGTAGCACCAAACGGCGGCACTGAACCATCGGGCAGCCTGACATTGGCCAGCAGCTTGAACCCTTCCGCAATTTCGAAGGCATTATACCCAATTGCCCCCTCGGTCAGGGTCCCCTGCTTGATGGCGTTCATCGCATCAATGTCATCGCTCAGCTGATCCACATCGACCCGGGTATCGCTCTTGCGATAATCGGTCATGTCGCTGATCACCGCGACACCAAAACGGTTGGTCACGGCGCGGCCGTTGTTGAAGGAGACGCCAGAGGTCTTGTCGGTATCCACCATCATGCGGGCACCACCACGGCGGGTCGCCTGGTGTAGGGCCGCGCCGTGCTGAGTCGCCGTCAGGCCACCACGCAGGCTGGCCCCGACCGAGGTGTATTCGCTCTGCACGCTATAGGCATTGAGACTGACCGCCCCGATGTCGCTATTGTGGTTGTAGTAGCCCCGCGCCACGGCGTGGCCATTGCTCTGCACACCCGCCCCCAGCTGATAGGTATCATCCGGCCGGCTGTAATCCTGATAAGTGGCAAGATGGGTCACCTTGCCATTGGAGGACTGCACGCTATATCCCGCGCTCTTTCTGTCCCCTATCGGCATGCTCAGGGTCAGCATGATGCTCTTGTCATCCTCGTAGTTTTCGGTCTTGGTCTTGTAGGCCGACACGTAGACGGAGACATCCTTGAAGCTGCCGATGTTCACGTTCTTGTTGATGGAGAGGCCATAGCGATCCTCGGCATCATGATCCCAGTAGGTTCTATGGGTGTAGTCCAGATAGACGGTCAGCGCCTTGGCCGCATCATCCGCCCAGAAGGTCTTGTTGGCGGTGATGGTATAGAGCTCCTTGTCACCCCAGTTGTTGTAGTCATCACTCGAGGTAGTCTCGTTTTTCTCCAACCGATCCTTGTTATTGAGGAACTGCGACATGGTCATGAAGTCATGTTGGGAGAAGCGATAACCTGCAAAGGTGATCGAGCTGTTGTATTCATCGAACTGCTTGGCGTAGTTCACCCGCACCGACTGGCCAATCTTGGTCGACAGGCCAGGCAGCTTGGAAATGGATTGGGTCAAGTCAGCCGAGATGGCACCAAACGCATAGAGGTCGCGACCGATACCCAATCCCATGGAGTTGTATTCACCTGCGATCAGGCTGCCACCGTACAGCGACCAGGAGTTCGCCACCCCCCAGGAGAAATCACCGGTCACAAAGGCCGGACCGTGCACATCATGAACCGAATCACTCTGCTCTGAAGGGGCGCCGACCGCCAGGTTGTATCGGACGTAGCCGGGGCGAGTCAGGTAGGGAACGGTCGCAGTGTCTACCTGGAACGAGTTGACGCTGCCATCCTGCTCTTCTACCCGCACGTCGAGGCGGCCGCGCACCGAGCTATCCAGTCCCTGGATGCGAAACGGACCGGCCGGCACGTTGGTCTCATAGATGACCCGGCCGGACTGGGAGATGGTCACCTTGGCGTTGGTCTTGGCAATACCGCTCACTTCCGGCGCATAACCCTGCAGACTAGGCGGCAACATGCGCTCATCATTGGCCAGGTTGACGCCGGTATAGCGGAAACCATCGATCAGCTGGGAGTTGAGCTGCTGCTCACCTACCGTCAGCTTGGCGGCCATGTTCGGCAGCGGACGATAGGCATAGATGCGGTTTAGCTCGGTCGACGTCCGCTCATTGTCGCCCCAGTAAGAGCTGGCCTGATAGTCACCCCGCAGACGCCAGGCGCCATAATTGAACCCCAGAGTACCGTAGCTGCTGATATTGCGATTGGAGTAACCATCCCCTTCGTTGACCTGGGCATTGATGTTGTAATCCAGCATCATCCCCGTGATCCCTTCATCCCATTGCTCGGGCGGAATCCAGTTGGGATCGCTGTATTTCATCCACGCTTGGGGCACGGCGATGCGCAGCAAACCGTTACCGATGTCGTTGGAGATCACCACGCCGTCCAGTGCCAGCAGGTTGGCACACTGGCCATCGTGCCAGGAATCGATCTTGGCGACAGCCTCGTCGGTCAGCGCCAGCTTGGGGATCACCTCTTGCGGCAGGCAGGCAACCCCGCCCTTTCCCTTACCTGTATCGGTCTCGTAGAAAGGGATCTTCTGCAGGGGCAGCTTGTTCTTGTTGACCTCGATCTCGAGGTAATAGTCGCCGGGCAGGATATAGCCTTCGTCGGCAAACTGGGAGAGGTCGATCTTGGTTCGCTCATCCAGATCGAGCGCATCAATATTAAACTCCGTTTCTGCCCATGCGTGATTTGCCACCGCCATCAGGCCTGGCACGCATAGCATAAAAGCCATTTTTGAATAATGTTTTTTTCTCACAGAGTCTGATGTTGAAACGCTCATATTTTCACTCTAGGAATTGCATAACGGTCTCACGTAATGAGGTATCTACACTAAGCAATTGGCTTGCTTACATATAATTGAGTTCCAACAGCGTCGTGCTGTCCGGAAAAAACAGTTGACTGCTGGTTAGCCCCAAATTGAATTCCAGATCACTGTTGACGATATCCGAAACAATAAAACGCTCGCCGGATACCTTGTGATATTGGCCGTTGTTGAGAATGCCCAGCTCATCGCTCATGGCACCGCGCACGGACATGGAAATAAAAGGCAGTAATGCCTCTGTCGCCCCTTCAACCTGACAGCCGCTGATTTTCAGCGTGCCAGGTTGCTGAGCCTGCAGCGGAATGCTGCGCAGCACCTCAAGCGTACAGCCCGATTCGGCTAGTCCATCCGTGAGTTCATTGGCGTGGACTGATCCCGCCATCATCACCAGCTGCAGCGCTATGGCTGCCATCATTGAAGTTTTCATGATCAAGGTTCGATGTGAGGAAACAGAATGTGTGAAGTTGTGGTGGCTCACACCACCACAACCCTTGTCACACGTTAAGGCACTCTATTACTCGTAGGAGAGAGTAAAGTTGGTCACTGCAGTGAAAGCGCCAGCTTTCAGCGGATTGGTGTCTTGGCTTGCATAACCTTTCAGCACAGCGCTGAAGGGCAGCTCGTTGTTACCGTTTACCAGACCGAAGGCGGCTGTCGGGGCACCCAGAACAATCGGAGCACCGCCCGGAGCGGTCATCTTGATACCGGCACCAGCGGCGTCACCACCACCGATAACCAGCAGGGTGGAATCTACCGGGTCCTTAGCACCGCTGAAGGTCACCTTGACGGCATCATCCTTATCGGAGATTTCACAGTTCAGCAGCTTGATGCTGAACGGCTTGGAGCTGGACTCACCACCATTGGCCAGCTCTTTAGTGCTGATCTGACCCATTTCAACTACCTGGTCAACAGACTCAGGGGCTACAGAGCAAGGGGCGTTGATGATTTCACCGTTAAAGGTGACTTTACCTGAACCAGCGCCGCCAGCAGCAAAAGCGGAGCCGCACAGCAGCATGGAACCAACACCCATAGCAACCAGAATCTTATTAGCTTTCATTCGTTTATACCTACATTAACGTGTGTTGTACTGCATCACTCACATCATGCTGGAGTCACGATATTTAGTGATGCTGCGATATACTGCACAGCAACTGTTGGTGCTCGCCCCTCATTAAGCCTGTCTCTTATACACATCTCC